>JAUVNZ010000087.1 GCA_030599435.1 Gammaproteobacteria bacterium
CAGTCGCTACGGGCATCCTGCACCCTCGGGGCATAAACCCTCACGCGACACTAGTACATCCATGTACGTCGTCCATGGTTAAAAAAACCGGCTTTCACAGCAAACCTACCCCACAATTATCCAGTTTCTGCCGATGTGTCCCCTGGTACAGTAAAACATCTGAAAATCTCATTTTTTTATACAGTTAGCTAATTTACTGATAAAAAGAGTGGCGTATAGATCTACAAAATATGATATCTCACTGAAATTTAATATAATTTGTGACCATTATCACAGTGTTTCGGGTCTATTTTCCGGAGCATATGCAATGCAGGCACCAAGCTATTAACAGGGTCAGATAGCGAAAAGTCGATAAAGCAAAAACTGTGGGTAAAGATGCCAAACCATTGAAGCCCCAGTGACAGAGTTAACGACAAGCCACATAATGCAGCCCCTGATTTTCGCCAGGTATGGCAAAAATCAATTGCACGCACGTAATGTGATATTAACTAAGGATGATTTATGAGTATCGAAAGTTACCAGCAGCAAGAAGCCAGGCAAAAACGGCTTCTGCCCGTGGTAATAATTTCCGTATTAGCCGCCTGGCTGGTCATTGGAGCTTCATCCAGTGCGCATGCTGGTGATCGCGATCAAGCCAAACGTATTCATGATCGTCTGGCCGGAGTACCACCTTCCAGCACCACTCTCGATAACATGGAAACACTTATTGCTTCCTACAACACCTCCGGACAAACTAATGGTGACGGAGCTGCCGCAGCTGCCCTTGCAACTTCACATCCAGATTTTTACCGAGTTACCCTGAAAAATTTTATTACTCCCTGGACAAACGAAGAACAAACTGTTTTTGCACCACTGAATGATTACACCGCTACAGTAATCGGTATCGTTCGCGATAATTACGATTTCCGCCGCATCCTTTACGACAACATTCTTTATACAGGTAATGGCATATTGCCAGCCAATACAGCTAACAGTAATGCTCACTATGAAGCCATGGATGATCAAAATTCAGATTTGCAGGCCATATTGATAGAAACTACTCAAGCCTCAGCCGCTGCAGCTGCCGGCATCATGAGCACTCGCCAGGGGGCCAGGGCTTTTATGATCGATGGCACCAATCGCGCCATGTTCCGCTTTACCCTGCTGAACCATTTATGTACTGATCTTGAGCAGATCAAAGACCCCACCCGCACCCATGACCGTGTACGACAGGATGTCTCCCGCAGCCCCGGCGGTGATAGCCGTATTTTTATGAACGCCTGTGTAGGTTGCCATGCCGGCATGGATCCCATGACGCAGGCCCTGGCTTCCTATAACTATGCATACACCACTGATATGGAAACGGGCCAATTGGATTACACCGGCGGAGCAGTGCAACCCAAATACCTGATCAACAGCAACAACTTCGAATTTGGTTACGTCACCCAGGATGACGGTTGGGACAATTACTGGCGTGAAGGACCCAATAGCGTCATGGGCTGGGGCTGGGCAACAGGCAGTACAAGCACGGGTTCCGGTACAGGTGCCGCCTCTATGGGTCGTGAACTGGCAGACAGTTACGCTTTTGCCCAATGCCAGGTTGAAAAAGTTTTCAAAAATGTTTGTCTGCGGACGCCTGTTGACCAGAATGATCGCGACCAAATTAACAGCATGCTTAACAACTTTAAGACCGGCTATAACCTGAAAAATGTTTTTGCCGAATCAGCCCTGTATTGCAGGGGTAGTTAACGTGAATACCACAAACGCTAATCATATTTTTCGTCTAATCCCTTACTACAAAGGATTCCTGGCTGTATTCGTCGGACTTTTACTGGTTGCGTGTGACACGGTACCCACAGAGACATCACCTAATTTAGGCAATACCAGTCGGGTTTTAGGCTACACCGGGCCTTCGTGCGGTGTAGGCATCAGCGACCCTGTTGCACAGGCAGACGCCTGTACCTTCAAGGTAGAATTCTGGAATAAAATGAGCGACTCGCAATGCACAAATTGCCACGACTCCCAAAGCAGTGCCACCCAATCTCCATTTTTTATGGAATCCAGCGACGTTAATGTTGCCTATGCCCAGGCACTGACTATCGTAGACCTTCCGGCACTGCGGCCTGCCACCCTGGACCCCACCGCACCCCAGGCAATAGTCGACAAAATTGCAGGTGGCCACAATTGCGGCAATGCTGGCGCCTGCGCTGCGCTCGCCTCTAATGTATTAACTTACGTCACAAACTGGGCCAATGGTGGAACGGGTGGCAGTGGAGGCACAACTAACGTTATTGTTTTAACACCACCAACTATTCGAGATACTGGCGCCAGTAAAAGTTTCCCCGCTGCACCCGATAACTTCGCCCCCACCGTATGGCCGCTACTGACAACCAACTGTGCCGGCTGCCACACCGAATCTTCACCCACCGCTCAAGCACCGTTTTTTGCGGAAAGTGATGTCGATGCTGCTTATGCTGCCGTCGTTAGCAGTCAAAAAATCAATCTTGACGACCCGGCTATTTCCCGCCTGGTGGTCCGCCTGGATCCTGAATTTCACAACTGCTGGGCCACACCTACAGGGGCCGATCCCACCGGCTGTATTGCTTCTGGTCAGTTAATGCTGGACGCCATCATCGCATTCGCCAACGACATCCCCCTGACACAGGTCGATCCTGCCTGGGTCACCAGTAAGGCACTGGACCTAACCGACGGCATACTCGCCAGTGGTGGCGCCCGCGATGATTCCAGCACCATCGCACTTTATGAAATGAAAACCGGTACCGGCACTACCATATATGACACCAGTGGCGTGGAGCCTGCCCTTAACCTCAGCCTCTCTGGCAGCGAAGGCACTGATTTCAATTGGGTCGGCGGTTGGGGTATCGAATTTATGTTTGGCCGAGCACAAGGGTCAGCTCAAAACACCAAACTAAGAGATCACATTGTTTCCAGTGGTGCATACTCCATTGAAGCCTGGGTTGTGTCAGCGAACGTTAATCAGGGCACGGCTGGCGATCCTGCCCGCATCATCACTTATTCCGCTGGCACAGCTGCCGTTGATCGAAACTTCACCCTGGGACAGGCAGAATACCGTTACGAGTACATGAATCGTAATCCCAACGACCCTACTTTCCAGGATTCACTTATCACTGATGATATGGATGAAGACCTGCAGGCCTCCCAACAACATGTGGTCGCAACTTATGACCCCATTAATGGCCGCAAGATTTACGTCAATGGCATTGATGTTTCTACTATAGGTAATGATGCTGGCAGCACTGATCCTGTGTTACCTGGCAGTCTGGCCGACTGGGACGACAGCTTGGCTTTTATCCTCGGCAGCGAGGCAGGAGGCAACGACCCATGGGCGGGTAAATTACGCCTCGTCGCCATTCACAATAGCGCCTTAACACAGGATCAAATTTCGCAAAATTTTGATGCTGGCGTCGGTGAAAAATTCTATTTGATGTTCAGCGTCAGCGATCTGATAGACACTCCAACCACACCGCCGAGTGACTCAGACTGCTTCCAGGTATCTGCGGTGACAACTGGAAATCCACGGGGTGACCAGTGTTTCATCTATATGCTCGTAAGCCAGTTCGACAGTTACAGTTACCTGTTCAACGCGCCCACCTTCATCAGCTTAAACCCTGCTTTCACACCAGGCGATACACCCATAAGTGGTATGCACATTGGCCTTAACGGCAAGGAACCCGCTGTGGGGCAGACCCATACCAATGTCGGCAAACCAATGCCGATTACGATTAATGCCACGGATTATGATCCTCTGAATGGTGGACAGGTGATCTCCAGCATCGGCGGCATAATCGCCCTGGAAAAGGGTGCCGGTGCTGATGAGTTCTTCCTGAGTTTTGAACAGTTTGGAACCAACACCAACGTCCGCACTGCATTTGTCTGCAACCCCATCACCGATTGCATGGCAACACCGGTGGATGGTACTCCGGCCTCGGACATTGGCCTGCGCACCTTTGATGACATTAATGCCACTATGGCAGGAGTCACCGGTGTCGACCGCAGCACAGCATCAGTGAAAAGCACCTTTGACTCCATCAGACAACAACTGCCACCAGTTGAAACCATCGATGGGTTTGTTTCTGCAAACCAGATGGCTATCGCCCAGCTGGCAATCCAGTACTGTGATGCACTAGTTGAAAATGGGACGCTGCGAGATGGCTTCTTTGGTGCCGGTTTTGGCTTTACGTCAAATGTTGTTACAGCCTTTGATGTTGCCGGAAAAGATCAAATTGTGGACGGCCTGTACGACAAGGTAGTGGCCTATCGCGCTTTAGGTGGTAATGAAACTCTTTTAAACATGCCTACGTTGGCCCAGGTAAAAGCCGAGTTAATCGGTCCTGATTCGGTTGACCCAGAGTACCCAGGAAATCTGTATGACCGGCTCACAGCTAGTTGCACCCCTGCAACATGTGATGCTGTACGCACTCGTGCAATCGTCAAAGCGATGTGCACATCTGTACTGGGCAGTGCGGCTATGTTGATTCAGTGAGTAATTTGAGAATTTTATTGCAAGGCTTTAAAAGGACAGAACCATGACTAAACAACGTCATCCAAAAAAACCAGAGCTTTCGCCCGATGCCCCTCTGTTCCACAGAGACCATGCACGGCCAGTAACACGCCGTGATTTCCTGGCCCAGGGGTTTATATCCGGTACGGGTATTGCCCTGGGTGGTTCATTGTTCAGCCTGTTCGCTAATCCTCGTTTGGCCCAGGCAGCACTTTCAGACGATCTACTCACCTTGGCTGGCAATACCAATTGTACCCTGGGAGGCCTGGGAACCAATATCCCGTTTATTTGTTTTGACCTGGCCGGTGGCTCCAACATGATTGGCTCCAACGTGCTCGCTGGCGGACAAGGTGGTTATATGAATTCACCCATCAGCACAGCAGGGTACAGCAAGATGGGCATTCCTGGTGATATGGTGCCATTCCCTCCGGTAGCATCCACATCACCTGTCAGCGGCCCAAATAATGATTTTACCGACATCAGGCTCGGTTTACCCTTCCATTCAGACAGTGGTTTTTTACGCGGCATCCTGGAAAAAATTGATCTGGTTGCCACAGCCCCTAATATTAATGGTGCTGTAATCCCGGCACGATCAGATAATGATACCGGCAACAATCCCCATAATCCCATGTACGGCATTGCCAAAACTGGATCTAATGGCAGTATTGTTACCCTGATTGGTTCCCGTAACTCCGAATCTGGTGGCAACTCAATGTCACCAGCCAGCATGGTGGATACCACGATTCGACCTACCAAGGTTGACCGCCCCTCTGATGTCACCGGCATGGTGGATACAGGTAATCTCACCGCTGTTCTCAGCGACCCAGATGACGTAAAAGCGGTAATGGAATCCGTGGTTCGCCTGAGCGATAAAAAAGTCGACCTGGTGAATACGCAAGTATCAGCAGATGCGGTTATTAAAGATTTAGTGAAGTGTGGTTATCTCAAGGCCGCCGATATTGCTGACCGCTTTGCAGGGATCAGTATCGATCCTGGGCTCGACACCAATATCGTTGACCCAACCAATAGCGGCAATGCCATTTTTGATCAAACTGAATTCGATGGTGACGGTGAATTCCGCAAAACTGCCTCAGTAATGAAAATGGTTCTGGACGGTTATGCCGGTGCTGGGACCATTACCATGGGTGGCTATGATTACCACACTGGCAACCGCTCAGTTGGTGAAGCCCGAGACCTACGTGCTGGACGCTGCATGGGCGCCTGCCTGGAATACGCAGCCATAATGAACATGCCTTTAATGATCTATGTCTGTAGTGATGGCTCAGTAGCCAGTAACGGTACCCTCGACGGCGCAGATGAAAATGATCCAGGTCGTGGCAAGGGCGTCTGGACCGGTGACAATTCATCCACTGCCGGATCTTTTTTCCTGGTCTACAACCCTGGCAGCCCAGCAACTCTGCTGCAGCCCGCCCCCGATGGACTCAGCCTGCATAAGCAGATTGGCTGGTTCCGCACATCAGACGGCTCAGTGGAAACCGCTTCCAGCCCTGCGGCTAATAACGTCAATCTGTTGGTAGAAACCGTGATACTCAATTATCTCGCTCTTCACAACCAGACACAGTTAGGTAACGTTAACTTTAAGACCCGATTCACCAACTTCTTTGGCAACAACCTGGGGAATAATGCAGCCATGGATGCGCTCACAGCCTTTAACCCACTTTCTTAATCAAGTATTTACCGCATAAATCGGTATAACTACTCCTCTGCTTATACGAAACTACTTATTGATATAAAAACACTTCGTGTGCTAAGGTTTTCGACCGCACACGGCCTAGTACCACAGAAGTAAAGCAGTTCTAAATAAAAATAAGATACAGCCGTTACCCATAGTAGGGCTGCCACAATTAGAGATTGTGGATATATTCACCACTTAATTAATACCTGAAAAAGATGATGAAACTGAAAAGAAAACCAGATTTGATGGTCGTGTTGATCATCGTCGTAGGTCTCGGAGTTGTCGCCAGTAGTATTGCACAGGGAATGTTGACCTCATCAGATACCAAAGCAGCACAACTGGTCAATTCTGCTTATGCTGTCCAAACAGGCAGCACGAAAAACTAGGGACCTTTTTTTGTTAGATCACTTATCGGTAGGTCAGCTACTGATAGCTTGCTGTAGATCATCATTTTCCAGCTAACAACCGTACACCTGTTTCAGTCGCCACCCCATTCAGTGGCACATCCCACGTATTACTTTCCAACGTTTTCACTTCCTGAAAATCGTAGGCTATTCCCAGCAAGCCAGGCTTAAACCAGCACCGTCGTC
>JAUVNZ010000036.1 GCA_030599435.1 Gammaproteobacteria bacterium
CGGCATGGGGACTGGCTGATATGGGCACAGGTGTCTGAGACATTGTTGTCACCTGGGCCATAGGCGCCACCCCGGTATCTTTGCCGAGATCTACTCCCATAAATTTAAAACGGATGAAATCAACGACGGCGGTAATTTCTTCCGTCGACAATTGTGTACTGAAAGACGTCATCCCGGTACCAGGCCGACCATTGGTAACCGCGTTAATCATGCGCTCACGGGTCAGATTGCTCTGCGCCTCTGGCGAGGTAAAATCCTTCGGTGGTGGGTTTAAGCCGTTTTGTGCCCAATAAGCTGAATTACCCTTATCACCGTGGCATACCGAGCAATACTCTGTATAAATTTTCTCTCCCAAACTTACGGCAACAGGGGTGCTACCCTGCTTTGCAGCCTTCACACGCATGAAGTTAGTTCGAACATAATCAACCAGCGAGGCAATCTGAGTCTCTGACAAACGGCCTTTGTGCCCAACCATGGCTGTCCCGGGGCGACCATCGGTGACCGATTTGATCATGCGCTCGCGGGTTAACTCTATGGCTGCTTCTGCCGTGGTGAAATCACGTGGTTTGGGAGTCATTCCGGAGTGAGAACGGGTCTGGGCATCACCCTTGTCACCGTGGCAAATCGAGCAATTATTGAGATACAGACTGGCCACTCCACCACTGGCCTCGGCAGCTAACAACGAATTTGACATCATGATCCCACCTACCAATACAAGGTTGGCCACTAACATACTGATTTTATTCATATAATATAAAAACCCTGTTGATGCTGGACGAGATTAATCATCCTGTAAAAATTGAATTCGTAACCGGTTAAAAACCCAAATTGTGGCTTAAAAATCCCTTTTGCGCTACCCTAAAGCTAGTTAGCGTCTGGTCGATAGCCTTGTTAGACATTGGATATTTCGACCTTTTTCAATACGTTAACAACATTATTTCAGGGGGCTGGCTGATTGTCACTTTAAGCGTGATAGTAGCCGGTAAGTAGTAGGTGGTACAAATCAGTTATATACCTTCACATTTGAACAAAACCCCACTGGGCATCAAGCTGGCGCTGACCATGCTAGTATTGTGTAGCCTTAGCTGGGCCACCTATGCCGTTGCCGAAGCTATTGTCGGCGACCCTGTGCTGGGTTCTGATGACCCGATCCTGGGCACCAAACATGATTTCACAGGCCTCAATGAACGCGCAGGTGTTATCGCCATGTCAGGCGTCGCCTTCTCTGATTATGGCTATTCCTGCGTTTACTGCCATATACCCCCAGAAGAAGCAGGTACCGTTCCTTCTGATTTTGGTGGAATTGATGGCTGGAACCGCTACGTACCTGCTCTTAGTAGATACGAGCTTTATGACAGCCCTACTCTGGATAGTAGAACCGACGGCCCCAACCCCATCAGTATGTTATGTCTATCATGCCATGATGGCACCATGGCTGTTGATATGGTGGTCTTCAAACCCGCAACATTTGACCCAAGTCAGGACAATGCTATGCATATGCGCATTAATCCTGCCGATGATATTGAAAGTTGCGGTAAATGCCACAACGGCGAAGTTGCACACGATATAACCGTTAAAATGCTCGGTACTGATCTGAGGAATGATCACCCTATATCCATGCGTTACGCGGGCCTTGACTATGATGATATAGATTTTCGTGCACCAGACAGCCCCAATGGTTTTAATAACGGTGTTAAGCTATATAATGGTAACGTTGAATGCATGACTTGTCATAACGTGCATGATCCTTCAAAAGAACTGTTGTTACGAGCTAACGCCGAGGTCCTATGTTTCACTTGCCACATAAAATAAAAATAGCAATATTCGGGTCTTTTGTATTCAACATTTTTCTGCTAGCTAGCGGCGCCCTTTTGCTAACCGGCTGCGCTGGTGAAGAAATAAAGCGAGAGCGACCTGTTCTTGCTTATCCTTCACCTCCCGATGAAGTTCGTTTTTATTATGAACGAACCATACACAGCAGCTTTGATATCAAAGAACTTACAGCTAGCGACAAACTTCGCGCTTTTGCTACCGGCTCATATGGATCTGCGGAAGGTCTTGGAAAACCTTATGGCGTTGCCGTTTATCAGGGCCGAATATACGTAACAGACACACTCAAACGTGCCATTTTAATGTTTGATGTACCTGGTGGTAAATTCAAAGAATTTGGCAAAGAAGGTCCAGGCGCGCTGCGCAAACCAATCGGTATTGCTGCGTCATCCACTGGGGAAATATACGTTGCTGACAATACTGCCAAACGTGTTGTCGTTTTTGATAAGGATGGTAAATTCCTGCGCGCCTTCGGCAACCGAAGCATACTTAAGCGGCCCTCGGGTATTGCTGTCAGCCCAGATGGCCGTCGTGCATATGTAATTGATACAGGTGGCATCGATACTCAGGAACACCATCTCTATATCTTCAATGCACAAACAGGCGAGCTCGAGCGCACCGTAGGAACACGCGGGAAAGAAGAAGGCGAATTTAACTTAGCCCTGCAAGTCACTGCTGCAAAAGACGGTACGGTCTACGTAACAGACAGTGGTAATTTTCGAGTACAGGCCTTCTCAGCTGATGGCAATTTCAAATTAGCCTTTGGTAAGGTAGGAAGGAAAACAGGAAATTTTGCCCGGCCCAAAGGTATCGCAACTGATCCGGAAGGAAATATCTACGTAGTAGACTCCGCCTTTGGCAACTTTCAGATATTCAGCAGTGATGCTCAGTTATTAATGTTTATCGGTGAGCGTGGGACACGAGATATACCTGGTCGGTACATGTTACCCGCTGGGATTGATGTAGATGAAGATGGGCGAATATACATCGTTGACCAATTCCATCGTAAGGTCGACATTTTCAGACCTGCCAGTGTGGCAACTGATAAAGGTTATTTAGGTGGCGAACATAAGATAGTGAAAAAATAAATAATCGCCCTAAATATTTTAGATTTCCGCTAACACTTCTCTAAAATTTAGCCTTAAACACTAGTCCTAAACGTTTACTTAAATTCTTCTATACGACTAACAAAAGTGACCTCCGGAAATGGTCGCTGCAACTCCTTACTATAAAAGTTCGTCATATTACACACCCTGGCTGTAACGAATACGAGTATTAACAGGTAACTGTGTTTTCGGGCCTGCCAACCAGACCATTTTCCCCTGGTTCAATACCTGAAGATAACTGTACGCCTCTGTATGCAGAACTTGTTTAATGACGCCTTCATTCGGCAAGGCAGGACCATTATTTTTCTGGGCCTGAAATCGTAGCTGGTAAGCATCTCGATCCTGGGTATTACCCCAAAACCCAGGATCTCCCTCCGAGTTAATTGATGCAACCTCAACACTGCGCAAATAACCATTACGATTAGTGCCACCCAGTACATACAAATGGTTTTTGTGTACTAGCGCACTAAACATAGCCCTCACCACAGTCATCGCGGTAGTTTCCTGCGAGGATTAACCTGGCAGGGTTTTTACTTGATCGTCCCAGCAGAAACAACTTAAATTATTTATATCCGGTGATCCTCGCCACACCACCAAAACTGCCAACCCACAAACTGCCGTCAGACGCTTTTGCAAGTGAAAACACATTGTCGGCAAACAAGCCATCAGCCTTGGTCAAAACAGTAAACCCTTCGCCTGTCGGTGCAGGACGAGCTAGACCTTTATTAGTACCAATCCACATTGTCGCGCCGGGATCTTTGTGTAGCATAAATACATGATTGCCTGGCAAACCATCTTTCATTGTGTATGTTTTCCAGTCTTTGCCGTCAAAGCGTGATAAACCACCTCCCCAGGTACCGCACCATACGTTGCCTTCTTCATCAACAATCATGGAAACGATGTAATTAGGATTGTAACCAACCTTAATATCACTCAAGCCCTGTTCTGCTTTCTGTCTAGCATGGTGTTTTGACGCCTTGGCAGGGTCATTAGTGAAGGTAATATCGTCTTTCACTAAATTGTAAGCTGCACCTAAACCATCTTCATGTTTCCAGTTGGTCCATTTACGGTCTTTAAACCTTGCTAATCCACCTTCTGTTGCAAACCATATTTCACCATTTTTACCAATTTTAATACTGTAAACCCAGTCATTCGGCAATCCACCTTTGGTATTTTCGACAGTAAATGTTTCCCAAGCGGATGGATCATCCATATTTCCTTTGGGCACACGATTCGCACCAGACCAGGTGGCAATCCAGTAATCGCCATTTGCATCTTCTGCAACATCATAAACAAACTGATCGGCCAGGCCATCGGGAATATTATAATTTTTCCATTTATCCGTGTCTGGCGAATACATAGACAAACCACCGCCATAGGTGCCAATAATAATTTTTCCGCGTAGTTTGCTAACGTGAAACACGCCATTAGAAATCAGACTTTTGTTTTTAACATCATATAATTTGTAGTCATTGCTTGTTAAATCATAGCGTATCGCTCCACCCGATGTGCCAACCCAGACATCATTACCATCAGCTAGTATGCCTTTAACGTTACGATTACCCACACGAAAGTGTGCGAATTTTATTTTCGACTCAGTCTGGTCGGGAAGCAAATCAACTGCTTCTTGCGATGTTTCTCCTGCTGCCGCTTCATCTTCTGATGGCTTTTGTTTCGTGCCAAAATTATAGGCACCAACAATCAAGCCACCCACAACAACTATACCAATAGCCAAACCTTTTGAACTAATATTCACAACAACCTCCGATTAACTAAGTGTCAGTTTTACTGACAGCAAAAAATCATAAGTGAGACTAAAAGTCTCACTAAATTCATGGTTTCCCTAATAGCATCACACCAGAACGACTACCTACCCACACTTGTCCATTCGAAGTTGGCGCAATAGTGTAAACATTGTTATCTAACAAACCATTTGACCGATTAAAACCATGCCAGGTTTTACCATCGAAATAGGATAATCCCCCATTGGTTCCAATCCACAATCCGCCTTTTTTATCCTGAGCTATACTGTAAACAACATTACCTGCCAAACCATCTTTGACGGTGTAGTTTGTCCATGTCTTACCGTCAAAATGACTCACCCCTCCACCCCAGGTACCGGCCCAAACAGTGTCATCCTGACTAACAATAAGGTCAAAAACATAATTGGAATTATAGGACTGCTGGCCTTCCGACATTACACTCAGATCATGACGCGATCGAGTGCCCAAACCGGTATTGGTGCTTAAAGGCAGATTTTGTTCATTGTCTGCACCAAGTCCATCTTTGTGTGTCCACGTTTGCCATGTTTTTCCGTCAAACATATTGACACCACCCTCGGTACCAATCCAGATTCTATCTTTTGAATCAACATCAAGACCATACACCCACTCGTTCACTAACTCGCCTAAATAGGTATGAAATTTTTCCTTCACGGGATCGAATCGATTTAAACCAGCCCATGTACCTATCCATAGTGTGCCATCAGCTTGTTCAGTAAAAGAATAGACCCAGTAGTCGGCAAGTCCATGCATTGGAAAATAAGTTTTCCATTTTTTATCTACAGAATATTGGGAGATACCTCCACCGTTAGTACCAAACCAGCGATTACCTTTCGCATCAACATGGATCCCGAAAACATACTCGTTGGCCAAACCATGCTCGCGTGTATAAGTGCCAGCCAAATTATTATCAGTAAGATTGACTTCCAGAACACCAACACTGGTACCAACCCATAATGTCTTACTCTTTTTATCAACCGCCATGGAGCGAACATAAACATTATCACCAACATTAAACGTTTCGAGCACACGATAGCCGCTTGTATTTACTGCCTGAGTGGTAACATTAGGGGAGGTTTGAGCAGCAACCTGAGCTGTGGCTACTGAAGCAGGTTTTGTGGTTTCTACAGATGAAGATTTATCATCGGAACAGGCCGACAACCCTGCTGCCAACAATACAGGTAATAGAAATATTTTTATTTTCAAACTTTGCATAAGGATTGTGAGCCTCTAAGTCTCGCTAATGAGAAAAATATAAGCGAGACTAAGAGTCTCGCTAAACTGGTACTAAAACAGCGTCCTTAGGTGCGCAATAACATCCAGGATTTCGTCATCAGTAATAACACCTTCAAAAGCCGGCATTACTCCCTTGCCTTTTTTAATAAAGCTCATAATTTCCTGATCTGACTTCATTAACCCCTGACCCAGTGTAAAGTTAGGAAGTTCAGTCATCATAGGACGACCATTAGACCCGTGGCAACCCGCACAACGAGCGGCATAAATACCTCGCCCTTTTGTTGGGTCACCCGCCATTGATGCGCCCATCGTCAGCATCAACACAGAAAACGTAAATAAACGAATTACATTCATTCTATTTTTCATCATCTTCTCCTATATAAATCCTTTCCTAATAAACCTTCTCAATATTATTTAAAAGAAAATATTTCAAACTTACAGGATTTACTGAACAGTTTTATCAATAATAATTTCTACGCCTGTGGCATCACCAATATTTACCGGGCCAAACGAGCCATGTAAATCACCACTTTGCGGCATAGCATTTCCACTTTTCGAAATACGTGCACCGATAATAATTTCCTGAAAATTTGAAAGCTTCGTCGCCGGACTCATGGCCATAGAATCATTTAAGGCAAACGTCAGGGGTAAATCTTTCACTTTCTTCTTAATAATTGCTAATGGCATACGCGACCCAGTTGCTGCTCGTGCAAATACAAACAAGGTGTCATCAATAGAGGCATTTAATGCGAGCGCATCATCCAGTGTAACCACACCCGCCACCTGAACTCCACCAGCTTCAGCTGTAGTAGCAGAAATATTAGTAGCAACTATTTCTGTATCGATAGGCAAGCCCAGTTTTTGTTGCATTTCACCAATATTTTTTTGCATCTGTATATAGTTTTCTGAACCCTTAGGAAAAACTTGCAACAAACGTTTCCAGTACTCCAGTGTAGTAGGAAAATCCTGTGCCTGATAAGAAGCCGTACCCGCGAGCCACAAAGCCTTTTGATTAAAAGGCTGAATCGTTAGCGCTTTTTTCACCAATTCATAAGGACGGCCCGCCATATTTCTACCATTGGCCATCGCCAACGCATCAGCATAATCAGCCAATAGAACTGGGTTGGAATCCTGCAACATGGAAGAGGCTCGCTCAAAAACCTCACTCGCCTTACCGTACGATTTCATAAAGTAGTAGGATCGAGCCAACATCACCCAGTTATCAATATTTTCAGAATCTTTTTTCAGACTTTCCTTAAGCTTACTGACTTGCTCCTCCAGACTGCCGTCATGCCCCTCAGCCTGTACTTGCGGAGTCGCATCTTCTGGATTCAAACCCGCTTCACCTGAACCCAACAGGTTATAGAGGCTTATAGCCACAATAGGGATCAATACGGTGATCACCACGGCTGCCGAGCGACCAATAACACGGTCTACCTGCGACACAGATCCACCAGGCTCGGTATTGCTCTCCTGCAAAAAGCTACGTTCCAAATCATGTTTTGCCGTTTCAAATTGCTCCTGCGTCAAAATATTTACGGACAAATCGCGTTCAAGCTCTGCCAGTTGATCTTTAAAGATGGTGACATTTAATTCATCACGATCAAAAGTATCTTCATCTGTAGCTGTTTTTCCCTTCTGAATTAGCGGCGGCAACAAAAATAATAAAGCCGCAGCAATCAACAATACGGCAACAACCCAAAACACCATCATGATTTATCTTCCTCGGCTTGCTCGGGAGAACTTGCCCCTACCGATTCGGACTCTAATAATGCTTTGAGACGCTGATTTTCTTCAGAAGACAGCTCCCCATCATCCTTCACTAGAGCCGTACGTTTGCGTAAATTAACCACCAATATGGTTAAACCAATCAGTAACAATAAAAAAGGCCCGACCCACAATAATATGGTAGTCGCTTTCACCGGTGGTCGATAAAGCACAAAGTCGCCATAACGCTTTACCATATAATCAACTATTTCTTCCTGACTTTGGCCAGTCTTCACCATCTCACGCACCTGGTTTTTCAGATCCACAGCCAACCCAGCACTTGAATCCGCAATGGTTTGATTTTGACAAACCAGGCAACGCAGTTCGGATGAAATCTCGTTAACTATTTTTTCCATTTCTGGATCGACTGCCATCGGTGTTGCTTCTTTGGCAGAGCCCAGCGTTGTGAGCAACATCAAAATTAAAAACAGGGATGTGTTAAAAATTATTTTCAACTGACTCATACGCAACCCTCCACTGTGTCACGAGTGACAATTTGTTGGGCTGTAGCCTGCTGTAATTTTTTCACTAGCGGTAATACACAATTATCCAATGCAGATGACGACACCGGACCTATAACCTTGTGACGTATGACACCTTGTTTGTCGATCACAAAAGTTTCTGGTACACCGTAAACACCGTAATCAATACCCACTTTACCTTCGTAATCAATCAAACTGGCGGTATATGGGTTGCCTAGCTGCTTAAGCCAACGTTTACCATCACTCGGAACATCTTTGTAATTCAATCCATAAATCGGCACCAGATTTGCCCGTGACAATTGCACTAACAATGGGTGTTCAGAACGACATGCCACACACCAGGATGCCCACACATTTAACAACCAAACTTTGCCGAGCATGTCTTGCGCAGCAAAATGGGTTTCTGGTTCATGCAGTTTTTGCAGACTAAACGCTGGAGCAGGTTTATTGATAAAAGGGGAAGGCACTTCGCGTGGTTTAAGATCCAGCCCTAAAAATAAAAAAACCGAGATGCCCAAAAACAAAACCAAAGGCAAAATGTAACGCAACATCTTTATTGTTTCCCTTCTGTTGATTCGGCAGAGGCTAGTTGGCCTGTTACTGGCTCGTCGGTCGCTACTACTTTTTGCGCCTTACGCTTGCGCGAGACCAAACGATAACGACGGTCACTGACCGCAAATATGCCGCCAATCATCATCAACAACGGACCACCCCAGATCCAGTCCACAAACGGTTTGTAGTAAACACGCACGCTCCAGGCACCACGCCCAACCGGCTCACCCAGAGACACATATAAATCACGGAACAAACCGGTATCAATGGCGGCTTCTGTCATTGGCATGGTCTGTACAAAATAAGTACGTTTCTCCGGGAACAATACTGTTTCGACATCGCCATCCACGGTCACCGTAATCTGCCCCCGATTTGCCTTGTAGTTAGGCCCCTGGATTTCAGTCACACCATCAAAGCGGAACATGTAATTACTCATGGTAATGGTATCACCCACTTCCATGCGCACATCTTTTTCTACTTCGTAACTTTTCACCATGGTAACGCCAATAATGAAAACAGCCACACCAAGATGCGCAACATTCATACCGATGTAAGATTTTGGCAACCCGGCGATTCGCGTCAGCACACCAGCATTGGAATTAGCTGCTGTTTTACCAAGACGTTCATTTACATTGACCACTATGCTGCTAGCAATCCAGAAGGCCAACGCAAAACCCAGGCTGGTCAACGCAAACCATTCACCCATAAGGAAGGGTGTAATTAGTGCCATCACCAGGCTCACTGCCGCCGCCCATTTCATACGACTGGCCATATCGGGAATGCTGGCTTTTTTCCAGCGCGCAATTGGCCCCAACCCCATGAGGAAAATCATTGGCGCCATGAGTGGCAGGAACACAGTGTCAAAATACGGTGGGCCTACGGAAATTTTACCCATGTCCAAAGCATCCAGTAATAGCGGGTAAAGAGTACCCAACAAGACGGCTCCGGCGGCAACCACCAGCATCACGTTGTTCACTAATAAAAAAGTTTCGCGTGAGACCAGGCTAAACTTGCCGCCCACACCCACTTTTGGCGCACGCCAGGCAAACAATGTCAGTGATCCACCGATTACCACCACCAGGAAAGCAAGAATGAAAACACCGCGTTCGGGATCGGTGGCAAAAGCGTGCACCGATGTCAGCACACCTGAACGCACCAAAAAGGTTCCGAGCAAACTCAGGGAGAAAGCAAGGATCGCCAGTAACACAGTCCAGTTTTTAAAGCTGCCGCGTTTTTCGGTTACAGCTAGCGAATGCACTAACGCTGTTCCAACTAACCATGGCATAAACGAAGCATTTTCAACCGGATCCCAAAACCACCAACCACCCCATCCCAATTCGTAATAAGCCCACCAACTTCCCAACGCAATACCACCCGTCATAAATATCCACGCTACGGTAGTCCACGGTCGCGACCAGCGCGCCCAGGTAGCATCCATGTGACCACCCAACAAAGCGGCAATAGCAAAAGCAAAAGCCACGGAGAAAC
>JAUVNZ010000031.1 GCA_030599435.1 Gammaproteobacteria bacterium
AGCATGAGCAACCACACCATCTGCTTCATCAAGCGCCTGTTTGATAAGAGAGCATTCAACTGTACTAATGTGTTCCTTTAAATCTATGCCATCACGGGGTAAACGTGAAGATTGTAAATCTGCGTTTGAAGCCAAATGTTGATCAAAATCCATCGCTGACAAATCTTCGGAATCTCCACTAGGCTTAAATTTTGCGGGCAAATCAGAAACATCGACCACACCAAAAGGATACATAATTACCATCCTCTCCAGAAGATTGGAGAGTTCTCGGACATTACCTGGCCAGCGATATTGACACAAAGCAATCATGCACGCGGGCGTAAAGCGAACAGAACCACGTTTTTCATGTTCCATGCGCGCGATTAACTCATTTACAAGTAATGGAACATCTTCCATTCGGTCTCGCAAAGGAGGCATATCAATAGGAAATACATTCAAACGATAAAACAAGTCTTCCCTAAATTTTCCTTCTTTAATGAGGTCTTCCAAATTCTGATGTGTTGCAGCTACAACTCGAACGTTCGCCGTTATTTCTTTATTTCCGCCTAAACGTTCGTAGGTTTTTTCCTGCAATACACGTAGCAACTTAACCTGCATAGCCATAGGCATATCGCCAATTTCATCCAGAAACAGTGTCCCGCCCTCAGCCATTTCAAACCGGCCCCGACGCGCACTTACCGCCCCGGTAAAGGCGCCTTTTTCATGACCAAACAATTCACTTTCCAGTAGTTCGCCCGGGATAGCGCCACAATTAATAGGCACAAAAGGTTTGTCTCTACGAATTGAATGATAATGAAGGTTACGTGCGACGACTTCTTTACCTGTACCTGATTCACCTAGTATCAAAACCGTTGCATCTGACTCAGCAACCTGTTCGATAAGTTTTCGGACCTCAATGATACTTCGACTGTTACCCACAAGGCTGCGAAAAAGATCAAGATTTACACCACCGCCTCTTTGCTGGCGACCCAGGTTAAACACTTGTGCTCGGTGTAATACGTCAGAAACTTCTGCGTAACGTAAAGGCAGGCTGAGCATAGCAAATGCACCTTGTACGACATCTTTATCAAGGCTTTTCTCTTCGTCATCGGAAATTAAGAGTAAAACAGGAGGCGCATCGTCCATACTCTGAATAGCATTATAAATACGGGCGAGGTTCTCTGACGTGTCGCAATTACCCAGAAAAATAGCCTCGAATTTTTCGCCAAGGTTATCAAGCACATTTTGACTATCCGCCACACTCACTGCTCCCTGAGCAACAAATTCCAGAATGGCAGTCAATTTTTGGCGTTGCTGTTTGCTGTCTTCTACCAGCAACAGCGACATTGCATCAGGCACTTTTCTCTCCCTCAGATCAGCCTCGATTAATACATATTTTCCACGTGGCTAAGTTAAGCACCTAATATTCGATATGTCAAAATATTGTCACGTTTTTTTGTCCAAAAAATCGTTTAAAAACGGGAATCTAGGGTCTTTCTTTCGAGCAAACATGTAACTCCGGGCGCTTACTACCATTAATCTATCCACGGTTGCAGGGGCCATATCACAATGAAGGATATTTACTAATGTTGATTTACCGGAGCCGGACGGCCCCATTATTGCGACAAATTCGTTTGGTTGGATTTGAAGCGAAATGTCATGAAGGATGGCAGCGTGGGAATTTCCACGCTGGTAAGACTTAGATACGTTGTTTAATTGAATCATTCAACATTAGAACGAAAGTTAAATGTTACCTCTGACTGAGTGAACCTTGTCACCATTTTGCAAAAACTGTCCTTTGGAAAGTATAACCAACTCACCTTCAGTTAATCCTTGTTTGATTTCTACCACTGAAAAATCTTCTATCCCTATTTCAACTTGTTTCAACATAACCTGGCCTTCTCTTAATACCGCTACTAGTGTTTTTCCATCACGATTTATAAGAGCCTCAAATGGAACCTTTAAGGTATTTGGGTTCCATGCAGTACGAATGTCAGCATCAACTTGCTGTCCAAATCGTAATGTTGGCGCATCATTACCCAGGCTTACGTACACCTTAACCGAATTAGAGTTTCTATCACTATTTGCCGCAGCTCCCAGACGCGAAACTGACTCATGCCATTCTAACCCGGGAAATGCATCACTTGTAACTGCAACTACTTGGCCGACATCAATACTCGCACTGTCAGCTGCATCAACACGTACTTCAATTTCACGTCGAGACTCATCCACAAGTGTAAATAATGACTCAGAAGGCCCGACCCATTGTCCAACCTCAGCAAATTTAGCTGTTATTGTGCCAGAAAATGGTGCAGTAATTCGTTGTTTACTTAACGCCAAATTAGCACTATGCGCTTCTTCTACAGCAATACCTGCTTGTGAGCGCGCCGTACTTAAATCAACTTCAGCATCTTTAACGAAACGGCGTGCCACCGCGCCCTTTTTGAAAGCTTTGCGTAAACGAGTCAGTGTACGTTCCGCAACTACGATTCCCTCCTTTGCATCAGCTAAATTTGCTTTAGCCCGATTATGACGACTAATAAGTTCTCGATCGTCCATTTTAGCTAATACTTGCCCAGCTTTAACTCTATCGCCCTCTTTTACGAGTATTTTTACTGTACGACCTGTTTGCTCGGAACTAATATTTACTCGCTGTTTACTAAGCACTCGCCCGGGAACGGTAATTGATTGAAAAATTTCCCCCGCTTCTACATATGCTGTTTTAACAGGTTGTCCCTCATCAAATAATATATTCCAGGCCATTAATACCAGGAAAATAACAATTCCCGCCGCAACAATTCTTTGTATAAGACTGCGCATTCCCACAAGCTCAACTAATGACGTAAACAAGTCCAGAATCGCTGAGCTACTCAAAGACCCAGGTCGGTCTCCTACAACTAAAGTATGCTGATCCAAATCGTTCAGTATATTTTTATCTTCTACAGATTTTCCTGTCGAAGTAGTTGTAACGTTGACCGAATCGAGGGACTTAACCTTTACCTTTTCTGGTTTTTTATTTTCTAGATCAGCGTGGGGCTTAACAGTCTTTTGTACTGCATTGTCTTTAACACTCTTCCTGGCAGGCTTCTTATCAGGTTTAACAATTTTTTGTTCGTCCTGTTTTAAAACAGCACGCTCAAGCAGTGATTCTT
Source organism: Gammaproteobacteria bacterium (assembly GCA_030599435.1). Next base: position 3,132 of record JAUVNZ010000031.1, read on the forward strand.
TTTCAATATCGACAGTATTTTCGACAGTTTTTTTGGCTGGTTTCCTAGCTGTTTTAGGCTTAGAAATATTCTCTTGATTTGCTTGCTCTACATTGCCTTGTATCGCACTCGATTGATCCGGAGACTCTGCGTCAAGCAAAGGGATATCAGAATCTGACTGTTTTGTTTTTGGAGGCGGCGTTGCTTTTGCCTTTTTTGGTACAGTACTTTTAGCCTTTACAGTACTTTTATCTTTTTTAGGAACATTTGCCTTTTTAGATACAAATTTGGGCGCGGTTAGAATGTTGGTATCATCTTCAGATTGAGTCTGTTTTTGATCAGAACGTTGTACTGCAGAAAGTGACACTACATTATCCCGATCACGTTGTTGCTCAACCACCCTTAAATCAGGTTTGCTGTCAGGCAATAATCGGAGGATATGGTCGTTTAGAACTTCTGCGTCAACAGGTTTGCTCATCACCTGGTTTGCGCCAGCATCATATACTTCAACAAGCACACGGGCATCTGAAGCGCCAGTGATTACAATAACAGGTAGAGAGCTTAGTTTAGAATGTCCACTCTGACGGAGCGTGCGAATAAGGTCGTCACCGTCCATCCCTTTGGAAGAAACCTTCAGGTCTGTAAGTAAAAGATCATAATCTTCCTGTATCAGAGCAACAAAAGCAGGTTCGGCCGACTGAAAATAATCAACCTGATAGCCATAAGGCTGGAGAAGTTTGCGAATAACGTAGGCAGAAGTACGACTGTCATCAACGTAACATAAACGCGCAACAGCAGGAGCAGCCTCAGTACCTGAGACACTACCCTTCAGTTCATCCCTTGAACCTTTATCACCCATTTATCAGACTCCTTAACCAGGTCCCCATGCATCTTAAAACCCTGGTTAAAAAAACCCCTTAATCACCTGTTTTTATATAATAATTTTGCCGCAGACTCCAGTTCCAAAGAACGCTAAAGAAGCTCCCCCTTATCCGGCGACACTATATGATTCTCGCATGACCATGTAAACTCAAAAAAATCACTATATTCACCACCATAAACCCTTATTAACTATAAAATACATTAATAGTTAACTATTTCCTATTGTTTTATATAGTATTATTAAAGTTTAAATCGGTAATAATTTATTCCTGATTTACTGGCTGCAACCTAAAATCATCCGGCTATTCCATAAGTCGTGTGCCTGAAATATCGTTCCACAGTTAATGCCTGAAAAATGCCATTATTGGGTTATTGAGATGCAAGTTCTGTACTTCTTGCTCGTAGACCAAACTTCGGGCAACATCGTCTGAGGTAATACGTCTTAACAAAAATGGTTCCCAGGGGATTTCTAATGGTTGATTTACTGACTTATATGGTGGCGGGCGTTGGCACTATTGCTGCTGCACTACTCGTTTATCTAGTGATTCAAATATACAGCTCCAGCAGCCCCTACAGAACTGACGATTAAAGCCACGCCAGCTTTAAATAAGCTTAACCTTCCAGCAGTTTCGAATTGCCTGCCTCGCGAGCTTCCCCAAGGCTTCCGGGTAATTTTATAATAATTTTTGCCCCTCCTAACTTGCTTGCCCCAATTTCCAACGTTCCTCCGTAAACCTGGACAATATCATTCACAATAGATAAACCAATGCCATGTCCGGCAATTTCATGATCGGCACGATGACCTCGACGTGTGACATATTTCACCATTTCCGGGGGCACGCCAGGCCCATCGTCATCCACTTGTATGAGTAAATCCCACTGATCAGACTGCGTACTCACAATATTCTTTGCAGTCACATTGATTTCCTGTTTACACCATTTAAAAGCGTTATCAGCAAGATTTCCGATAATTTCCATCAAATCACCTTCATCTCCATGGAATTCAATTAAATCTGTTACCGTATAATTTGAAGTAACACCTTTATCGGCATAAACCTTTTGCAAACCACTTAATATTTTTTTGATTAAATCATTCACCAAAACAGGCGCTGCTAGGACGGTTCTACCCGAGGCTGCAGCACGCTGTAATTGATAACCAGTTATTTGATTCATTCGCTCGACTTGCTCCTCTACAACAGCGGATAAATCATCAATACCATCGCGACTCTCTACTGTGTTTTGCAATATAGCTAGAGGTGTTTTTAAACTATGTGCAAGATCACCAAGATTTTTTCGATATCTTTCTAAATGTTCCTGCTGTTGAGATAACAAAGCGTTAATATTACTGGTGAGACCTTTCAGTTCAGCCGGATATTCACCCTGTAATCGATGCTGAGACCCTGCCTCAATAGCCGAAAGCTCGTTTGCTGCGTGTCGTAGCGGAAATAAGCCCCAACGTAGTATGGTGCCCTGCACTGCTAATAAAATAATCGCAACGCTGCCTAGTAATAGCCATAAACTTTGGCGAAAAGATGCTATCTCAGCATTGAAGTCAACGAGATCATAGACAATGGTAAAGGTATAAGCCTGTTCAGGAACCAGGGCATCACTCCAACCCACACCATAACTAAATAAATATAATTCACGACTTGATGGGCTGAAGATTCGTTCGCTAGATTTTTTCGTTCTTAATAATTTCGGTGATGGTGGAAGTTTCACCCCAGACATTGATGTTGAACGCCATATCCATTCAGTGTGATTACTGGCAATTTGAGCAAATAAACCCGAATTTTGACTAGAAAAACGAGTATCTGGAAGTTCTACAGGCATTTCCAGGTTACCACTCTTATCAAAACTGGCAACCGCAATTAATTCATAAACATGTCCTTGTAATCTGTCTTCAAGGGCCTGTTCCGCATCTTCACGATAAATGTTATCAAGTGCTATTCCTGCCAAACCAAAAAAGCTCGATAATATAGCACTGGCAGCAATCAGAACTCGCTGATTGAGTGATAACATTAACGCGGCTCCTGTTTTTCTTCTTGCTTCTCATCCCGTTTTAGCGCGAAGCGATAACCTCTACCACGTAATGTTTCAATAATTCCATGTTTGTTGTTTGGATCAAGCTTCCTCCGTAATCTGCCAACAAAAACTTCTATGACATTACTATCACGATCAAAATCTTGATCATAGATATGTTCTGTTAATTCAGTTTTGGATATCACCTTACCTGCATATAAAATTAAATACTCCAATACTCTGTATTCATACGCAGTTAATTCAATTTCATTATCAGCTACAACTACCTTTTGAGAACTCATATCAAGCTTAAGCACTCCAAAGTCCTGTGTTGGTTTTGTCCAACCCACCGCCCTTCTAAGCAGTGCGCTAATTCTTGCCTCCAGTTCTTCCATGTGGAATGGTTTCACAAGATAGTCGTCACCTCCAGCTTCTAGCCCTTCTACTTTATCTTGCCATCTGTCTCTTGCTGTAAGAATTAAAATAGGGAACTGACGCTCGTTATCCCTTAACTGGCGTATAACTTCAATACCTGACATCTTTGGTAAACCCAGGTCAACAACAGCAATATCAACAGGATATTCACGCCCGATAAAAAGACCTTCTTCTCCATCGGCTGCAAGGTCTACAGCATAACCAACTTTTTTAAGTCGGGTTGATAATTGCAGACGCAACTTTTCTTCATCTTCAATAACAAGTATTCGCATGTTTTTAATTTATTGTCATAAAACTGAGTTTATAAGCTTTTCATTATTTCATGGTGAGCAATAATTTGTTTTACTGTACAACATCCCACATATTGGGGATATATGGCAGTCATTACATACGAAATAAAATAGAGAATCTACAATAGGGAAAATTAAGATGGAGTTGGTCAAAACAAAATGACATGCTTTAGATTTAAAGCTATAGGGATTGGTAAATATCAAAAAAGAGGACAAGGCACCCAGGGGTGGGTGCCATTTCCTTGTCCAAGAATACCTCAGCTAATATCAGGAGAAGCTTATTTACCGAGGGACAGCACGAAATCAACAAGTCTTTCTATATTTGCATCAGATACACGTGGTGAGTAAGGAGGCATTGGAGCTGGACCCCACGTACCTTTACCGCCTTTTTTAACTTTGCCAATCAGCAAAGCTTTGGCACCAGCATCACCTTTGTATTTTTTAGCAATATCAGTCCAGGCTGGACCAACAATTTTCTTATCAAGGCTATGGCAAGCTGAACAACCACTCTTTTTTGCCAGATCCAAATCCGCCATAGCACTACCAGATACCAGTAATGCAGCGGCCCCTAACGTAAAGATTACAGACTTCATAACACACACCTCCAGTGAAAAAAGTTTTCAATGGGTATACATTAGCAGGCGTAGCTGAACACAGACTGAATGAGGGGTTGAACCAGTTTTTCTATAATAACTTATTGTATTTTATAGCTATTTTGCCTAAGCTTTGCCGCAAAGGAGACCAGGGATCAGTCCAGTTGAGGCCATTTTTCATCAACGTTTTGCAGAGCTTTAGCTCGTCGCTTACATCATCTAAATGAACGAATTCTGGTGCTGGTCCAGAGGCATTTGGGCAATCCATGCCTCCATCCAGTCCCTGGTTGTGATAATTTCCTAACGGTAACGTAATGCCAACGGTTGGCAAACCCCAGGCAGTTGTTGCCGTGGCTTCACAGGCCCCTCCATCCATTAGTCGACGCTGATGCCGCTGAGGCAATATTTTCAAAGCCAGGTCAGATAAAACCTGAAGAGCCCCACTATCAAAGGGAGTTCGACGATCGCCAAGCCGGACCACAGGACCTTTCCCAATGCGTGCGCCCGGTAAATGCCGAGATGCTTCGAGACTGACGCAGACGACAGGCCTTTTTGCTGCTTTCAGCCAACCAAGTTCGAGGTGTTTTACAGCCCCAACAAACCCAACCTCTTCCGCGCGAGTAAGCAATCCTATAAAAGAATTATTTCTTTGTTGCCGTCGAAAAATATCCATCGCTGTTGAAACAATACAAAAAACACCCACAAGATCATCAGCAGCGCGCGTATATAATCGTTTGCCACTAACCCAGCTATGTGAGCGAAAAGTGAAACCACCAAATAATTTTTTGGCTTTAATATTACCAATACTATCAGTCTCTTTTTTAAATCGAACGACTGCAGTATCGATAGCCAACTTTGACTTCAGTAAAGTCACATTAGATAACTGCCCCTCTGTCACAAGACCATTATCATCAGCCAACCAGACTTTTGAGCCTGTGAGATGCTTTACTGGAGATCCTCCATGCCATTTAATAGCCAGGGAATTTTTATTCAACCAGCGTGTGCCATGAAAACCAGGGTGGTCCATATGTGCGATAAAGACACGGACTGGTTCTTTGTTTCTTTTTCGTAAAATCTGTTTATATTCGGCTTTAGAACCTATGCCGATAACAAGGTTACCAATAGGATCATAAAAGTGGGGAACATTTGCTTGATGTAAATGTTTACTAACACATTGAGCAACGTGTAACTCACGAAATGGAGCGGCGGGTTGTTGAAGTATATCTTTTAGAAGTCGTAAATGTTTATTGCTGAGCATTCTTAGGTGGTTTAATCAGCTTCACGCTTATCGGTGTAACGTTTTACCTCACCCATATGGATCTCACCTTCATGAACAGCACCTTCAGCAATAGCTATAAGAGGGCAAGTAAGACTTCCGTTGATCTTGGCTGTTGAAACAACATCTATTTTCTTTTTGGCCTTTATGTCGCCATTAACCTCTCCTGCGATAACAACATTGTCTGCAGTAATATTACCCGTCCAAACACCACCTTCGCCAATAACCAATGTACCATCGAGGTCGCAGTCACCCATAACACGGCCAAGAATTATGCTGTGACCTGTACCAGAAATGTTGCCTTTAAAAATATTGTCTGGACCAATACTGGTAGAAAAACCATCTAACGAGTCCAGGGTTCTTCGCCCTTTGCTTGAGGCCATGCTGATGGATGGATCTTTTTCCAAGACGATCTCCTTTGTTACGGCTAGTGCCTACAGTTAGTAATTATTAAACCAGTGTTACTACATTCTATAATTACTTAACAAAACGCTGAAACACTAGACAGGCATTAGTACCGCCAAAGCCAAAGCTATTAGACATCACCGTATTCAGTTTTGCATTATCGACACGTTGACGAACAATCGGTAACCCTTCTGCCTCAGGATCTAAATCATCAATATTGACAGACTCAGCAACAAAATTGCCTTCCATCATTAATAATGAATAAATAGCTTCATTAACACCGGCACCACCAAGTGCATGCCCGGTCAAGGATTTGGTTGAACCGATTTTAGGTACGTTATCACCGAATACTTCACGAATAGCGCCCAACTCACGCGTATCACCTATTGGTGTACTCGTACCATGTGCATTGATGTAATCAATTGGGCCATCTACTGTCGACATAGCTTGTTGCATACAGCGAACTGCGCCCTCACCTGATGGCTGCACCATATCGTAACCATCACAGGTAGCACCATAACCAACCAACTCAGCATATATCTTTGCGCCACGTTGTTGTGCATGTTCAAGCTCTTCCAGCACTAACAACCCACCGCCACCGGAGATAACAAAACCATCCCTGTTTGCATCATATGCGCGAGATGCTTTATCAGGTGTTTCATTATATTTAGATGATAGAGCTCCCATGGCATCAAACAATACCGACTGGGTCCAATGTAACTCCTCACCACCACCTGCGAACATACAGTCCTGTTTACCTATCTGGATAAGCTCATAGGAATTACCAATGCAGTGCGCACTGGTAGAGCAAGCGGAACTAATTGAGTAACTTACACCTTTAACTTTAAATGCAGTACCAAGACAGGCAGAAGTGGTGCTGCCCATTGTGCGCGGCACCATAAAGGGGCCGACCTTACGCAGGCCTTTAGAGCGCAAGATATCAGCTGCAAGGACTGTATTTTCAGTAGATGCCCCACCGGAACCAACAATCAAACCAGTGCGAACATTCGATATCTGCTCTTCATTAAGCCCTGCATCTTCTATCGCTTCTTTCATAGCAAGATAATTAAAAGCCGCTGCATCACCCATAAAACGCTTTAGCTTGCGATCAATTAATTCAGCAGTGTCGATATTTAGCGCGCCATGGACATGGCTACGAAATCCAAGATCCGCATATTCCTGACTAAAGCTGATACCCGAACGTCCTTCTTTTAATGAATCAGTGACTTCCTGTTTATTATTTCCAATGCTGGAAACAATACCTAAGCCGGTGACAACAACACGTCTCACGTTAAAAACCCTCAGAAATCTTCAGTTGAAGTAAACAGGCCAACCCGCAAGTCTTTGGCACTATAGATTTCCCTTCCATCAACTTCCATTACGGCATCGGCGATCCCCATAACCAGTTTGCGTAGTATGACGCGCTTCATACTTATACGATAGGTAACCTTTTTGTTTGCTGGAGTTACCTGTCCGAAAAATTTTACTTCACCTGCACCTAATGCACGACCACGACCCTGGCCACCCATCCAGCCCAGATAAAATCCAACCAGCTGCCACATAGCATCTACTCCCAAGCAACCCGGCATCACAGGGTCTCCTGGAAAATGGCATTCAAAAAACCACAAGTCTGGCGTTATATCCAGTTCAGCGATAATTTCACCTTTATTATAAGCACCACCGGTTTCTGATATATGTTCGATACGATCACACATGAGCATAGGTGGCGATGGCAACTGCGCATTGCCAGGCCCATACATTTCACCACTTGAGCATGTTAATAGCTCTTCGCGTGAAAATTGATTTTGTCTGGACGAACTTTCAGACGTACTTTCTTTCTGGATAGATCCCATTGCGACCAACTCTCCCAAACAATTTTAGGTCAAATTTTAATTCTTGTTGTTACTTTAGTATTACTAGCGACAGTATTACTCGCGGCCGTACTGGCAGCCATTCTGGCATCAAATATTATGAGCTCCCAGCACGCTGATATTACCTCTGAGGCATACCAGTCAACGGCGTACACTAACACATTGCTGCTATTTTTTGCAGAACTGGCCA
>JAUVNZ010000282.1 GCA_030599435.1 Gammaproteobacteria bacterium
CACATTGATCTCGGGTTTGATTTGAAATGGACATGAAGGTCCGGCATCGTCATCCTCCATTGCCCAAACAGGCTATTCTCGATGAGCGGGATCAGGCTCTGATTACTTTGATCCAGACAGGCCTGTCACTCAGTAAAACACCCTATGCGGATCTTGGCAAAAGCCTGGATATGGATGAAGAGGAAGTGATTTCACGCATTAAATCGTTAATCGATGAAAAAATAATCAAACGATTTGGAGTAGTGGTGCGTCATCATGAGCTTGGCTACCGTGCTAATGCCATGGTTGTGTGGGATATCCCTGATGACACTATAAGTGAATTGGGTGCTTGCCTGGGGCAGTTTGATTTTGTGACGCTTTGTTACCGTCGCCCGCGCCGCTTGCCAGAGTGGCCTTATAACCTGTTTACCATGATCCATGGGCAGGATCGTGATGATGTGCTGGAGAACGTTCAATTATTGGTAGAAAGCTGTGGGTTGATTGAAATTGGCCATAAAGTCCTGTTCAGCACTCGACGCTTTAAGCAGCGTGGAGCTATCTATCGTAAAACAGGAATAACAGATTAAACGATGGACGAGCTGGACCGTAAAATTATCAATGTACTGCAGTCAGGGTTCCCGTTATCAAATGAGCCCTATGCAGACGTCGCGGCCCAAATGGGAATAAGTGAGGCAGAACTAATTACCCGTTTGCAGGCCCTGCTAGATAACAAAATATTATCCCGCTTTGGTCCTATGTATGATGCGCAAAAAATGGGTGGTTCTTTCAGTCTTGTTGCTTTACAGGTTCCTGAAGAAGACTTTGATTCAGTAGCGGAAGTGGTGAACAGTTACTCAGAAGTAGCGCATAATTACCAGCGGGATCATAAATTTAATATGTGGTTCGTGATTGCGACGGAAACACCACAACAGATTAGCGAAGTGAATCGTGATATAGAGAAACGTACTGGCCTGAAAGTATTTAATTTTCCAAAACTGGCTGAGTATTTTGTCGGCTTACAATTGCCGGTTTGATCAATGAGTTTGAAACGAGTTTTGTCATGGCTATCTTACTAGTAAAGCAAGCATCCGAATCAGGATACAATATTCACCTTGATGATATTGACCGCAAGATAATTCAGGCTACGCAATCCGGATTACCGCTAGTGTCTCGACCTTATGATGATATTGCCAAAAACATAGGGATTAGAGCTGATGAAGTCATAAAGCGCATGCGTAATATGCAGCAATACGGCATTATTCGTCGTGTTGCCGCAGTACCAAATCATTATGCACTGGGTTATAAAGCCAATGGTATGACGGTGTGGGATGTGCCTGATGATCGTATTGATGAACTTGGTAAACGAGTGGGGGCACTTGAATTTGTCAGTCATTGTTATCATCGACCGCGCTATCTACCTGGCTGGCCATATAACCTTTTTGCGATGGTGCATGCGCATACTCGTGAAGAAGCTTTAGAGTTGGTATCCAGGATTGCCGACTTGCTTGGAGGGGACGACAGGGGGCATGATGTCCTCTTTAGTACGCGTATCCTGAAGAAAACTGGCATGCGCCTGATATCATAAAGGTTGTTTGAGAGGTCAAAGATGTTCCGTATTAGCCAATATATGCGTGAATTAAGCAAGCCGACTCCGATTGGTGAAAAACACAATCCGCCCGGCCCCGTTGTTATCTGGAATCTGATTAGGCGCTGTAACCTGACCTGTAAGCATTGTTATTCCATTTCCGCCGATAAAGATTTTCCTGGCGAGCTCTCTACTGAAGAAGTCTTTGCCACGATGGATGACCTGAAGGCCTTCAAGGTTCCGGTGCTGATTTTATCTGGTGGTGAGCCGTTGTTGCGTCCAGATATATTTGATATCTCCCGACGTGCTAAGGAAATGGGTTTTTACGTTGGCCTGTCGACCAATGGCACCCTTATTGATGAATCGAATATCAATGCCATTGCTGATATTGGCTATGACTATGTTGGTATCAGTATTGATGGCATTCGTGAAACGCATGATCAGTTTCGCCGCAAACAGGGGGCTTTTGATGAATCCATGCATGGCATACGTCTTTGTCATGAAGCAGGTATCAAGGTTGGAATGCGCTTTACCCTTACCATGGATAATGCCCATGAGTTGCCTGAATTATTAGCCCTGATGGAGCAGGAGCATATCGACAAGTTCTATCTTTCCCATTTGAATTATGCAGGGCGCGGTAATAAGAACCGTAAGGATGATGTGGTTCATCAACTGACCCGCGATGCGATGGATTTACTGTTTGATACCTGTTGGCAGCATATTGAAGAAGGACGTGAACGCGAGTTTGTAACCGGCAACAATGATGCCGATGGGGTGTACCTCTTATACTGGATAGAAAAACATTTTCCTGACAAGCTGGATCACATGCGTGCAAAACTGGTGCAGTGGGGTGGCAACTCTTCCGGGGTAAATGTTTCTAATATTGATAATCTGGGCATAGTCCATCCGGACACCTTTTGGTGGGACTACCCATTAGGTAATGTTAAGGAACGTCCTTTTTCGGAAATCTGGCAGGATCGAAGTGATCCACTAATGGATGGACTGAAATCTCATCCTCGACCATTGGAAGGTCGCTGTGGTAAGTGCACCTATCTGGATGTGTGTGGTGGCAATACTCGCGTACGCGCTTACCAGTTGACCGGTAACTTTTGGGCAGAAGATCCCGCCTGTTATCTAAGTGATGAAGAAATTGGTGTTGAACAGACAGAAGAGCGCCTGCAGGTAACCCCATGGTCTCGCAACAAAGAAAGTGCATGATTCAAAGTAAGAAATGAATTTATGATGTCTTTAGTCTTTAGTCTTTAGTCTTTAGTCTTTAGTCTTTAGTCAATTATTTTAAGAACTTAAAAGCGGGCCGCACAAGTAACACTTGCACGGCCTGTTTTTTTATTTATTAGCAGAGTGCAAACTCGAGACACTCTCCTGCAAGTTTTCCG
>JAUVNZ010000139.1 GCA_030599435.1 Gammaproteobacteria bacterium
CAAATAGCATTTTTTTTTGGGGCTGGTCTGGTTTTATTTATATTGATGTTCTCGGGGCAGATGCGTGCAAGACTTCGCGTGTTCATTGTCAAGCATTTTCGGCATTATAAATACGATTACCGAGAAGAATGGTTGCGTGTTATTCGGCTATTGTCGACAAAACAGGAAAGACAGGAGTTACAGGAAAATTCTATTCGTGTACTTGCTGATGTTGTAGAAAGTACTGAAGCAGGTCTGTGGGTAAAAGATGAAGCAGGGGTATACAATGCTGTTGCCACCTGGAACATGGATGGATTTGAGAAATATTCAGAAAAGGATTTCTCTTCAATGCTTAAATTCTTACATCAATGGCAATGGGTTATTGATTTAGATGAATATGTTGCTACGCCAGATCTTTACAAAGATCTGGAGTTACCGGACTGGGTAGAAGGTGAAACAAAATTTTGGCTGATTGTCCCATTAATGTTGCAAACAAAAATATATGGCTTTGTTATTTTAGGACATCCAAGTGTACCCATTCGAATTGGTTGGGAAGAACGTGATTTGCTTTTAACCGCAGGGCGACAAATTACGAGTTATTTTGCATTGATGGACATGGATGAAGCATTGACTGAAACGAGGCAGTTTGAAGCATTTAATCGTCTCTCTGCTTACGTGGTGCATGATTTGAAGAATTTAGTCGCCCAATTGTCACTAGTAATGTCAAATGCGGGGAAACATAGCGGTAATCCGGTTTTTATGAAGGATGCCATTGATACTGTGGGAAACGCGGTAGAAAAAATGAGTAAAATCCTTTCGCATCTGCGCAAAGGACATTTAGAAAATGCACACCAGGAAAACGTGTGCCTTGATGACTTACTACAAGAGGTAGCGAAAGAACGGGAGAACGATAAACCGCAACCATTGCTTCAACTAGATTGTACCGGGGTTACACTTCTTGTGGACCGGGAACGGTTTGGTGCTGTATTGGAGCACCTGGTGCAGAATGCTCAGGAAGCAACGCCTGACATCGGGGTTGTAGAGATTCGATTAAGTGGTACAGATCAGCAAGCTGTTATTGAAATAATCGATAATGGTTGCGGGATGGATAAACAATTTATTCGTGAACGTTTATTTAAACCTTTCGACACTACCAAAGGGAATGCAGGGATGGGTATAGGTGTTTATGAAAGTCGCGAAGTTATTCGTTCACTTGGAGGGGTGCTAAGGGTGGAGAGTGAGCCGGGACAGGGTACGACATTTAGAATTACTCTGCCATTAGATAACGAAAGTTTATTAACTGAAGTTGGTGTGTTGCACGGTGGCGCTATTTGAATCTCCTGGGGGATTATATTTCTTACAACGTATGCAGGATTCTTATAAGAACCTATAAAGTAAAATGTACTTTGTATAAAGTTTTGGTAAAGGTTGAATTATGGCAAAAGAAAAACTGATGCCCTTGCTCATCGTCGAAGATGATCCTGGTTTGCAAAAGCAGCTTAGGTGGTGCTTTGAAGGATATGAAGTAATTGTGGCGGGCGATATGAACAAGGCAATAAGTGAATTACGTCGATATGAGCCGCCCGTAGTGACTCTTGATCTTGGTTTGCCACCGGATCCTGCAAATGCGACTGAAGGATTTGCAACACTGGAAAAAATACTCCAGCTAGCTCCCCATACAAAAGTCATTGTCGTCACAGGCAATGATGATAGGGAGAATGCGTTGCGTGCTATTTCACTTGGTGCATACGACTACTATCAAAAGCCAATTGAGCCTGACATTTTAGGACTGATTATCGAACGGGCAAACCGACTCTATGAGCTTGAGGCGGAGAACAGGAGGCTCGCAGGCCAGCAATCGACCTCACCACTTAACGGTATTATTGCGGCGAGCCCGCAAATGTTAAAGGTGTGCCAGGCCGTGGAAAAAGTGGCACCTGTTGATGTAACAACATTACTGCTTGGAGAGAGTGGTACTGGTAAAGAGTTGCTTGCAAGAGCTTTGCATGATCTTAGTCCTCGCGTAAATGGCCCGTTTGTGGCCATTAATTGCGCAGCAATCCCCGAAAACCTGTTGGAAAGTGAGCTGTTTGGATATGAAAAAGGCGCGTTTACGGGTGCAGCGAAACAAACACAGGGCAAGATTGAACACGCAGAAGGAGGCACTTTATTCCTTGATGAGATTGGTGACTTATCCGGAGCTTTACAGGCAAAACTGTTACGTTTTTTACAGGAAAGGGTTATCGAACGCGTAGGCGGGCGAAAGGAAATTCCTGTTGATGTGCGGGTAATATGTGCAACACATCAAGAGTTACAAAAACTTATAGAGAATGCAGAGTTCAGAGAAGATCTGTATTACCGAATTAGTGAAGTTACTATACAAATTCCACCTCTAAGGGATCGTGAGGGCGATACTGTATTACTTGCGAAGGTCTTCCTTAATAACTTTAGTGAACAATATAGCAAATCAATAAAGGGATTCAGTAACGATGCAATAACTGACATAGAGACTTATCAATGGCCAGGAAATGTCAGGGAGCTTGAGAACAAAGTAAAGCGAGCCGTTATTATGGCTGAAACCAATCAGGTAACTTCAGGGGATTTAGAGTTACTATCAACTGATGGGGTATCAGTTGAACCTGAGAGCTTGAATTTAAGACAAGTGCGGGAAGAAGCCGATAAACGGGCATTACATTCTGCTTTATCTTCGGTGGACAACAACGTGTCAAAAGCCTCTGAGATTCTTGGAGTGAGCAGGCCTACGCTTTATGATCTGATGAACAAGTATGGAATAAAATGATGTTTCAAAAGGGAGGAGAGTATTGAAGTCCACTACAGCATAGTCTAAATACCCCTTCAAATAAGCTGTTTTGATCGTATTATGTATGTGATTTAAGTTGGTTTCTGGCTACCACTGAATCTGCCCTTATGATTTCCCGCATTCCCCGCAGGTCTTAACATATCCCAAAAGCCTTTGTTTAGGCTGGTTACTATGATCAAAACCTCGTCACCTAAAGATGCTTTATCAGTGTACAATTAGCCGTTTTAGCGGAAATGATAAGTATGGTCTCACCGGTATACGCACACACTGAAGAAGACATGCTCATTGTTGTAAGGCAAATCGTTGGTGATGCCTTGCAACTGGGTTCCCGTCTGGAAGGTTTGGAAAGGGGTACGCCATTAGTTGGTAATCTCCCTGAACTTGATTCCATGGCAGTAGTGTCTGTGATTACGGCTCTGGAAGAACATTTTAGCTTCGTGGTTGACGATGACGATGATGTGTCGCAGGCGTTTCACACGCTGGGTAGTCTCACCAAATATGTTGAAGCCAAGATCCACAATTGAAGCAATTGGTAGTAGAAGTCTTTAGAGTTTAACGGTAAGTGACCGTCTCTGATCTATGATCAGGTGCCGATAAAGAGGCCGATGCTATAGATATTTTTTCAACAAGCGTAAAGGCCTGATAATAAAGTAGAGAAATGATAATACCTTCGGTAATTTAACAAAGGTTTTATCCTCCACGTTCGGCGTGACCACCCACTTCATCCAACTGCGATTTCGTTGCCACAATGAATCTGATAATGTCGAGTAATAACTTCGCATATCGCGGTGGTGAATAGGCTTCATCGCTGATTCCATTGCCTGGTTGTTCAGTTGTAAAAACAGGTGATCCTGCAGCTCATCAACGACTTTGTTGATGCCCTGGTGATTAAAGAATCGAGTAGGTCCCACTGATGGCAAAGGGCTATCTAACAGGCGGTGGGTGAATAAAATTGCCGTTATCAATATACGCAAACAACCGATTTCACGTGCGCGTTGGAAAGCTTCCAGCCAATCTTCATTTGTATAACTGCTGGTCAGGGCGGTAATGTCACTTAAATGGTGCAGTGAAGGTCCCCAGTACTCCTTGACCGCATTGGTTGCTGCAACAAGTAAGGTGTCGCAGGAAGAGAATGTTAAAACGGGCCGGCCCAGCAGACTTATTGGTTGGAGATTTTCCCAGAGTCGAGCTGAATTCAGTCGTAATGTTTCAGGTGGCATGCCCCAATGTAAATCTACGCTAATTCTCCGCTGTTCATGTTGCAGGCTCGATTGCATAGCATCTTGATAACGTGTTTTAACAGCATACCCTTCGCTTTCTAAAAGTTGCTCAGCCTTGCTGTGATCATTCTGCTTAACCAACAGATCAATGTCGCCGCAAGCACGTTTTGCCATATCCCCATAAACAAGCATGGCCGATACAGGACCTTTAAACGGAATAACATTTATACCCTCTGCCGAAAAAAGATCAATAATGCGCAATACTTCGAGAGCAAGAACCATATTGTGCTGAGTACTGTTTCGATGATGATTTTGTATTTCGGTTTGTATGTCATTCGCCAACAAATCTGAAGCGTGATGATGTAGATGGTATGCGAGCAGAGGGATTGTTCGGTGATTCTCGGCCAAACAGAAGATTAATTGCCAATCCAGTTCTTGCTGTAATAGTGAAAGAATACGACTGACAGCACTATCGTCCACCTGCGGGCGAGCACAAAGCAGAAGTAATTCAGTTTCAGGAGATAGCTGCATTTTTATATCCGGGATGCCACTTTGCATTTGATCATGTTCAGGTGCTTTCATTTGCTATGTACCGCGTATCTAGCTTAATTATTTCAGAAGCTTGTGTGCCAGTATAGGTATAGACGTGTATTTTGCAGTAGTATGGAGTCTGTCGTTCAGTGCGACAAAGAGAATAAAGCTTATATTGCACCGAGGTAACTATGCCGCCAAAAATCAAGTCAGATGTAACAGTTCAACATGTGGGTGATGAGTCACTGGTTCTGGATGTTGAATCAGGTCAAATACATCAGTTAAATGCAACGGCTTCCTGGATACTGGAGCAGTGTAACGGAGAAAATTCGATCGAATCTATAGCCAAAGACTTTGCTGAGAGTTTTTCCCAGGATTCTGAGACAGCGTTGAGCGACGTTACTGCGGTGATTGAACAGTTAAGTCAGACCAAAGTCATCATTGTAGACTAAGGGTTTAGACTGAGAAAAAAATAAATCCTATAGTTTTTCCTCAAGATTTGATATCA
>JAUVNZ010000236.1 GCA_030599435.1 Gammaproteobacteria bacterium
AAACCCGTAGGACGAACCACTTGCTCGATAACCGCACCAGAGTGTTCTGCTTCATATACCGACGGAGTTGCCGAAACAAAAATAGCCTGTGGCATCAGGGATTCGAATTCATCAAAGCGCAGGGGGCGATTGTCCAGCGCAGATGGTAAACGAAAGCCATACTGCACCAGGTTTTCTTTGCGTGACCTGTCCCCTTTATACATACCACCTATTTGCGGCACGGTGACATGAGACTCATCAAGAATCAGGATGGCGTTATTGGGTAAATACTCGATCAACGTCGGCGGTGGCTCTCCCGCCTCTCGGCCAGAGAGAAAACGGGAATAATTTTCGATACCTGAGCAATAACCCAACTCCAGCATCATTTCAATATCGTATCGAATGCGCTGCTCCAGACGCTGCGCTTCCACTAGTTTGTCGACGGAATAAAAATATTCCAGCCGTTCTGGCAACTCGGCTTTGATTTTTTCTACCGCCTCCAGTACTTTTTCACGCGGCATCACATAATGAGTCTTGGGATAAATCGTTACCCTCGGCACGCGTTGCAGTACTTCACCTGTAAGTGGGTCAAAGTACGCAATGTTATCGATTTCGTCATCGAAGAGTTCTACCCGTACGGCTTCGCGATCAGAGTCTGCCGGAAAAATATCAATCACATCACCACGCACCCGGTATGTGCCGCGGTGCAATTCCACATCGTTACGTTTGTATTGCAAATCAGTCAGGCGGCGCAATATTGACCGCTGGTCGATGGTTTCACCGCGAGACAAATGCAGCAGCATTTTTAAATAAGATTTAGGGTCGCCCAGCCCATAAATTGCTGACACGGTGGCAACTATGATGGCGTCTTCTCGTTCCAGTAATGCCTTGGTGGCCGACAAACGCATTTGCTCGATGTGTTCGTTCACCGATGCATCTTTTTCAATGAAAGTATCCGATGAAGGTACATAGGCTTCAGGCTGGTAGTAATCGTAGTAGGAGACGAAGTATTCAACCGCGTTATGGGGGAAAAATTCTTTCATTTCTCCATATAACTGAGCTGCCAATGTTTTATTGGGTGCCATGATCAATGCCGGCCGCTGTATGGCCTGGATCACGTTAGCAATGGTGAAGGTTTTACCAGAACCGGTAACCCCTAATAGTGTTTGCCCTGCTTCACCTGCCTCAACACCCTCAATGAGTTGCCGAATGGCTTCGGGCTGGTCGCCCATGGGCGAAAATTCCGACTCTAATTTAAATTTTTTACTCATAGTGTTTCTTGTGCGAAGGGCAATCGAGTATATTACTACAGAAGACTAACCGGGCACCCCAGTTGGCTGCGATAAAACCCAAACAAAACAAAAATCTGTTCTAAACAAAAATTTAAGAGGAGCCCAGCTTGAGCAAGTCCCTGTCCCAGCGCGTACAAAACATCAAACCCTCAGCAACATTAGCCATAACGGCTCAAGCCAAGGCTTTAAAAGCTGCCGGTGAAGACATAATCGGTTTGGGAGCCGGTGAACCGGACTTTGATACCCCCGATCACATAAAACAGGCAGCAATCGAGGCTATTAACGCAGGACAAACCAAATATACTGCCGTGGATGGAACGCCTGAGCTCAAAAATGCGGTTATCAACAAGTTTAAACGTGACAACCAGCTGAATTATGAATCTAATCAAATTCTGGTTTCCTGTGGCGGAAAACATAGTTTTTTCAATCTAGTACAGGCATTACTTAATTCATTAGATGAGGTTATAATTCCCGCCCCCTACTGGGTTTCGTATCCGGATATAGTGACCCTGGCCGAAGGAGTACCGGTGATTATCGAAGCCAGTATCGACAGTGGCTTTAAGATCACACCCGACCAACTGGCAGCCAGCATTACGCCAAAAACACGTTTGGTGGTCATCAATAGTCCATCCAATCCCACCGGGGTCACCTATAGTCATGCCGAAATAAAAGCACTCGGTGAAGTGCTCGTTAAACACCCCAACATCATTGTTGCCACAGACGATATCTACGAACACATTGGCTGGAACGATGAGCCGTTTGCCAATATCGTTACCCTCTGCCCTGAACTTTACGATCGTTCTGTGGTGCTCAATGGTGTGTCCAAGGCTTATTCCATGACAGGCTGGCGTATTGGTTATGCCGGTGGGCCGGAGTGGTTAATTGGCGCCATGAAAAAGATCCAGTCTCAAAGCACTTCCAATCCATCTTCTATTTCGCAAGCAGCAGCACGGGCTGCATTAGATGGTGATCAAAGCTGTATCCAGACCATGGTAACGGCCTTCAAGGAACGCCATGACTATGTGGTAGGCCGGCTCAACCAGATGAAAGGAGTTCAATGTCTGCCTTCTCAGGGGGCTTTTTATAGTTTTCCGGATTGCCGGGAGGCCATATCAAACCTGGGCCTGGCAGATGATCTGGCCTTTGCTGA
Organism: Gammaproteobacteria bacterium; assembly: GCA_030599435.1. Next base: position 2,422 of record JAUVNZ010000236.1, read on the forward strand.
ACAGCTCATCACCCAGTCAGGCGTGGCAATGATACCGGGCACACCTTTTGGTGCCCCAGGTTATATGCGGCTTTCTTTCGCCACCAGCCAGGAAAATCTCACCAAAGCGCTGGACCGAATGGAGCAGGCTGTGAATGGCTAAGTTAACGTCCAGGATTGCCCTCTTCTATTGACCATCAGCAGGCTCGCAGTTACCATACGCTCCGCCTGACCAAAGCCATTCCCCAGTAGCTCAGTTGGTAGAGCAGCTGACTGTTAATCAGCCTGTCCCTGGTTCGAGTCCGGGCTGGGGAGCCAAATTTCTGCATTTCTTACCCTGTGAGATTTTCACTTTTTAACGAGTACAAGTGTCTCTCACCAGTTACCTGGTTGACTCACGCCATCCATGGCGTTCGCCCTTCGGGCACACTACATGTGTCCCATTCTGATCCGGTCAGAATGGTCGAGTCCGGGCTGGGGAGCCAAATTAAGTTTCAAGTTGCATTATTCTTCAATAGTCTAAATTAGATCAGCAATCTCACCAGGGACGAGTCCCTGGCTGTTGAAAACCATCCCTGGTTTTCACCCAAAGGGCGCACTACGTGCGACCAAATCCGTTCCAGACGGATTTGTCGAGTCCGGGCTGGGGAGCCATTTTTTAGAACACCTTCCATAGTCATCCATAGTTTTTTGCTTCGTAAGAAACACCGTAGACTCGGCCAGGGTCCTGGTTGATTCGATCCATCCATGGATCGCCCGCTTCCATTGTTGTTACTTGAGCGACAAGTCTGCGCCGACACCAGCGAGAAAATAAAACTCATCATCGCGATTGCGGTCTTTTAAGTATCTCCCTGCCTGCACCCAAAGTCGTGGTCGGTTAAACGAGAGAAATTTATTTTTGGGCACAAAATAGGCGGATAAGCCTACACGTGTGCGTTCCAAACCAGCGTGAGATGTTCGCAGGTATTCATGGAATGGGCCGAGCAAGAGTGTTTTTCCCTTTTCGTCCTGGATCACCTCG
>JAUVNZ010000356.1 GCA_030599435.1 Gammaproteobacteria bacterium
AAACTTTATATTATTGTTCATGCTGATAAAGGCGGATATGACAGCGCGCAAGTTCGACTTGACTGGTTAACCAATCAGCTTGATAGCCATATTGTACATCCTGCGAAATCAAAATCAGTAAGTATTAAAGAAGACGATTTTGTATCCGGTTTTAGCCAGCAAGATTTCGAAGAAGCAGTCCTAAAAGCAAAAGAATACATAAAAGAAGGCGATGCTATGCAAGTGGTTTTATCGCAACGTTTATCTATTCCCTTTTCGGCAAGGCCACTTGATTTATATCGTGCTTTACGTAGCTTGAATCCTTCACCGTACATGTTTTATTTAGACTTGGGTGATTTTCATATTGCCGGTTCATCTCCCGAAATTTTGACTCGCCTGGAAGATGGTGAAGTCACAGTAAGACCAATAGCCGGAACGCGCCCGCGCGGTAAAACGGCAAGAGAAGATAAGCGTTTAGAACTTGAATTATTGGCCGATCCAAAAGAACTTGCGGAACATTTAATGTTGATCGATCTTGGCCGTAACGATGTTGGTCGTATAGCAAAAACAGGTAGCGTGCGACTAACAGAAAATATGTTGATCGAACGTTATTCGCATGTCATGCATATAGTTTCAAATGTAATTGGTAAGTTAAAAGAAGGTTTAAGTGCGATGGATGTTCTACGCGCCACCTTCCCTGCAGGAACAGTAAGCGGCGCCCCAAAAATACGCGCAATGGAAATCATTGATGAATTAGAGCCCGTTAAGCGGGGAGTTTATGCGGGTGCGGTTGGTTATCTTTCATGGCACGGAAATATGGATACCGCTATTGCTATTCGTACCGCAGTAATAAAAGATAAAACACTTCATATACAAGCCGGAGCAGGCATTGTTTATGATTCAGTACCAAAAAATGAATGGGACGAAACCATGAATAAAGGACGTGCAGTATTCCGCGCAGTCGCCATGGCAGAAGCCGGTCTTGATAAAGTGCATATATAGTTAAAGTCAAAAGATTTCAACGCAAAGGCGCGGATACGATGCCAGAACGTGCGGAGCAGGTTAGGGTAATACTGACGAAACGCGTAGCGGTTCATTAAGTGCAAAGTTCGCAAAGGAATGTGAGATGAAAGAGAATGATGTATCAAGATTAGTGATAGGTGCGGCCATTGATGTGCATCGCACAATGGGACCAGGTTTATTAGAATCTGTATATCAGGAGTGTTTAAAGCGTGAGTTAGAAATTAGAAATATAACTTATGAGTCAGAAGTGCAGGTGAAAGCAGAATATAAAGGATTAATGTTTGATTGTGCTTATAGAATGGATCTTGTGGTAAGTGATAGTGTAGTACTTGAGTTGAAAGTTGTAGAACATTTGTTACCGGTTCATGAAGCACAGTTGTTGTCTTATTTAAGGCTAACAGGAAAGAAACTTGGTTTATTAATTAATTTTAATACTCCTATCTTAAAATCAGGAATTAAACGTGTAGTAAATGGATTATGAAATTTAAACTTTGCGTTCTCTGCGTCTTTGCGCCTTTGCGTTGGATTTTTTTATGTTATTAATGATCGACAATTATGATTCCTTTACTTATAACCTGGTTCAGTATTTTGGTGAGTTGAAGGTTGATGTTCAGGTATATCGTAATGATGAAATTACGATTAAAGAAATTGAAAAACTTCAGCCGGATTATCTGGTTATTTCACCGGGTCCTTGTACGCCAAATGAAGCAGGTATATCTATTGATGCGATTCGTCATTTTACCGGCAGATTACCTATCCTGGGAGTTTGTTTAGGCCATCAAAGTATTGCACAGGCATTCGGTGGAAAAATAATTCATGCAAAAGAAATTATGCATGGGAAAGTATCAGAGATTTGTCATAACAGTACGGGTGTTTTTAAAAATCTTTACAGTCCTTTAGAAGCTACTCGTTACCATTCTTTAGTAATTGATGCTGATGCATTACCTGATTACCTTGAAATTACTGCATGGACTGAGAATGAAGGTGGCACCATGGATGAAATTATGGGAGTGCGGCATAAAACATACCCTATAGAAGGAATACAGTTTCACCCCGAATCAATATTGACGCAACATGGCCATGCTATGTTGCAAAATTTTTTAAACTCAAAAAAATAATTGTTGTCATTGCGAGTGAAACGAAGCAATCTCCATAAAAATGCGATCCATCGTGAGATTGCCACGGTCATGTTATTCCCTCGCAATGACGCGCT
>JAUVNZ010000294.1 GCA_030599435.1 Gammaproteobacteria bacterium
ACCACCCGATCCCATCCCGAACTCGGAAGTGAAACGCTTTAGCGCCGATGATAGTTTGGGGTCTCCCCATGCGAAAGTAGGACACTGCCAGGTTTTAATCCCGAAACCCCGTAGCTCATTGAGTTGCGGGGTTTCTTTTTGTAGCTTGTGAATTTTGGGGTTGGCAGTGTCTTTTATTAGTAGGACACCGCTCACGCACATCCATGTGCATCGCGGCATAAGACCATCCATGGCCAAAACTGCCAGGTTTTAAATGACAAACCCCAGCCCTTGTGGCTGGGGTTTTTTATTTGGCGTTTGTTATCTACTTGAGCATGGGGTGTTGCGAAGCAGCATGCCCCGATGCGGCCGTTCCCGGGCGTCCTGCCCTCCACGGCATAAAGCTATCCTTGGCTTAAACAAATTCGCCGGGACAATTCTGCCGGGAGCAGAATTGGGCGCACGTTTTACAGTGCACTCTGTAGGAGCGAGCTACAGGGATGTAGCGAGTCAGCGAATTTGAATGAGCGAAGCGAGCCCGGAGGGTGAGACCCATGGATGGGCCGAATAAAGTAGGACGTCGCTTCGGCCATCCATGGCCTCTCGTGACATAAGTACATCCATGTTTCGCCGCTCCTGTGCATCCATGCACCCGCGGCATTTGTACGTCCTTGTACATCAAACTGCCAGGTTTTTTATTTGTACTGGTATTGCTTTAGGATTTGATTGTATTTTCAGAATGGAACTGGTTTTTGTTCACGGCGTAGCTGTTTGCTACAAAACCAAAAAATAAACCGATAGCTAAAAGTAATAGGCTTATAGCTATAACTGCTGATATTTTCTTTTCCATGTTAATTCCTTTGTAAATAATTGGCGTTTTATCAGTTAATCTTTAACGAAAAAAACGACCATTACTCAATTACAAATAATGGCCGGCTAGGGGATGACTTTTGTGTTGAAAATTTAAATTACTGATCAGCATCGGCAACCCGGCTGTAATATTGTGGAACAGACCGTGCGATAACACGAATTGACTCTAGAGCTAATCTTTTGGCTTTATTGAAATTCCCCTCCTTATGAGCCTGGGTCGCTTTTTGATAAATTTCCACTGCGTCTCTATAGCGCGCTTTATCAACATGGTTACCACTTAATTTCAGTTTTGCCGCAACCGAAGAACGGTCAAGGAGCACCTGGCTATATCCGAGCATGGCTTCAGGTGAAACCGTAGCGCGATATTGCTGAAGGCGTTGATTAGTTGTATTGGTATAGGTTGGATCTGAGCTTACTGCGTAACTTGATGATACAAAGCCCAGAAATAAACTGGCAGCTAACATAATTGATGTAATTCTTTTCATGGTCTTGTTCCTTCCGTGTTTGTTTTAAGTTATCAACAATATTCTGTTGGCTTGAAAACAGTATGGGGGAGCAAGATGAATGCATTCTTAGTGTTTTATGAATATAAGCTTAAGAGTGATACCCATATAACTTTTAGCGATATAAGGATAACCTATTGAATGAGAAGAAGTAATCGTAGTTCAATTGATAGAATCATGAATCATATACGGCTTCTGAGATGAAGCCAGTGTGGTTAATGTTGGTTAAATTAAGATTTAGTGTATTTTGCGGACTACCTCAGGGCTCTTCTTTTCAGTTCTTTTTTGCTAATTCAAACCGAACTTCAACCTGAAGGCCCCCTAGTGGTGAGTCACTGAGATGAATTTCCGCATTATGAATTTCGATAATGCGTTTAACCATGGATAAACCTAAGCCGGTTCCAATCTGCTCGTTGTCTTGTGATCGGTAAAAGCGCTCAAATACGTATTCTCTCTCTTCTGCAGGAATGCCGGGTCCATTATCGGATATGGTGAGAGTTGTATAACCCCCTGATGCATGCACACTGACATCAATCTTGCCGCCAGTTGGCGTGTGCCGTATTGCATTTTCGACCAGGTTACGCACTAAAATATTTATAAGTCCCTTACGCCCACGCACTATGCAACTTTCTGGTGCATCCAGCCCGAGCTCAATATTTTTTGCGATAGTGGTGGGCGCTAAATCCGCTAATACTGACTCTGTAACATCGCAGACGTTAACGTAATCATCTTTGTTTAGCTCCCCATGTGGATCCAGCCTTGAAAGTGTTAACAATTGGTCTACCAGTGTTGTTGCATGCTCGACACTATGGACGATTTCATTAAGCGCTTCATTTCTACCTTCTTCAGTTGTTGATTGTAGAGCTACCTGTGCATGTATTTTTTGCACGGCCAGTGGTGTTCTTAATTCGTGTGCAGCATTTGCGGTAAACAGAGTTATATTTTCAATGGCTTTTTGCAGACGGCCAAATAAGTCGTTTAGTGCAGAAATCATTGCGTGTGATTCTACAGGAGCGTCAGATACGTCTATGGGTTCCAGGCTCTCGCTTCGTCTGTTGGCTATTTCAGCCGCTATTTTATCCAAAGGCCTTAACGAATTACCAACTGTGCCATATATCAATAAAGCCAGCACAGGCAAGACTAATGCCAACAGTGTAATTAATCGAATAGAGATGCTGTTGCTCAGTTGGTCTCTGTTTAAATGTTGCTGAGCGACCTGTACCTGAATAGTTACATCATCATTGTTAATTGAGTATATGCGCCAGAGTTTTCCATCTATTTTTCGGTCAATAAAAACGTCATTTTCATTACTTATTAAGATTTTTGGCATATGTTCTGAGCGGGAAGCAAGGCGGCCATCCATGGTCCATAATTGAAAATCTATTTCCTGTTCATATTTGTGTTCATGCGTATGCACGGGGACAGGCTCTTCATTGGTCTGTGAGCCATTTTGGTCGACGAATGCTAGCTGTTCGTACAGCTCGTGGGTGCTAAGTGCTAATAAGACATGTGCTGACTGTGATAAC
>JAUVNZ010000167.1 GCA_030599435.1 Gammaproteobacteria bacterium
CGGCTTGCATCATTTCATATTCGTATGAATATAACCCAAGATTTATTGCCCTGGCAAGCAATGGGTATAGGTCGGGTAATTGACCAGTCGCATGCATGTGTGGGTCTATGTCTAGCTCGATAGATGAAGTGATTTTTTCACCTTTGAAATAAAACTCGACGGATGCTGTAATGTGGTTGCTCATTTGTAATTCCTGAAAAGATTATAACCGCGGAGAACGCAGAGGGGCGCAGAGGTTTATTATTCACTGCGCCTGCGACGCAGTAACCAGATAATATTTTTCTCTGCGAATCTCTGCGTTCTCCGCGGTGAGATGTTTTTAGTTTTTACGATGTTAACGCCGTAAACAGCAACGGTAATTTCTCTGGCAGCTTTTCTACGTGATCTATGACGGTATAACCGCCCACGCCGAAGATGTCCTGGATGTAATCATCGGCTTTTTTATCAAGGCTGATGCAGTAACTGAACATACCTTTAGATGAAATTTCATCTACCGCTTTTTTGGTGTCGCTGATCAGATACTGATCATCATCAACGTCAATATCCGAAGGTTCACCATCGGTCAGTATCAGCATGATTTTTTTGTCGGCCTGTTGGGCTTCTAAATAATGTGAAGCGTGACGAATTGCGCCACCCATGCGTGTTGAGAAACCCGCTTCCATTGCTGCAAGTCTGCCTTTTACCGTATCATCAAAATCTTCGCTGTAGCCTTTCAAATGATAATAACGCACGTTGTGACGAGTGTCTGAATGGAAGCCGGCAATGGCGTATTTATCGCCCAACTGGTTAATCGTCCAGGCTAATAATGATACCGCTTCCTGACTCAATTCCAGGATAGTCTGTTCAGAACCTTCCAGTTTGTCATTCAGTGATGCGGATAGATCGAGTAAAATCATTACTGCGATATCACGGCCAGCATGCTCATGGCTCATGTTGATGCGAGGGTCGGGTTGTGAGCCGCATTTGTAATCGATCAACGAGCGAATCGCTACATCCAGATCTAGTTCACTGCCTTCTTCCTGGTAACGCACACGCACCATGTTTTGCGGTTTCAGTCTATCTAAAATTTGTTTTAATAATTTAGCCAGGTCTTTGTACTTATCTAAAATCGCATCGATGACTGAACTGTTGCCGGAAGGATGTACGGATTCATACAGGCTTACCCAGTCTGGTTTAAACGAATTGCTGCCATAATCCCATTCGGCATAATGGCGTGGTGGTAAACCCTCGTGCTCAAGTTCATCTGCTTTCTTTTCGCGCTGATCATCGAAGTCTTCAGCTTCATCATTTTCTTCGATAAATACCCACATATGACGGTTATCATCCCGATAATCAACAATCGTATTTTCAAAGTGAACCTTAGGTAGTTGATCGCTTTGCAAACGAGTGCGAGCAATAAATGAAATTGCAATATCACGCATCTCTTCAGTGCTGCTTTCACCATTTGCCATCGCTTGATGAAATTTTTCTACTGATGCTAAAACGTGCTCATTTTGATAACCATGGTTTTCATCCAGAATCGCTCGTGACAGCATGGCTAAACGATGACGAATACAGGACTCTTTCTCATTATCACAATCACCTTCGATAGGTACTGGATGTAATGTTAACAGGTGTTTACGTAAGCCTGGATATTGCTTTAGCATTAGATATTCAACACGGGAATCTTCCAGATGCTCAGCAGCAATACGCTGAAACGGGCTAAGGTTATCTGCAACTAGAATGCCAGACCATCTTCGATGTGCCGCTATATGTGCAATCGTTACACGATAACGATCAATACCGGAGACATATCCTGAGTCGCCGTCGATATCATCGTATACATCTGGAATACGAATACCCCGACTATCGTAATAAGGCACGGGTTTACGCAGCTCATCAAAACCTAATGAATAAGGTACAAAATAAGATTCATCTTCCCACATGGCCCGTAGGAACATATCCAGTTGACGTTCATTATCCATAAACAGGGTGCCATGACGTTCACGTTGCAACATGGCTTTGCTGTCTGCAGACTGCAGGCTGAAATAATCTTTCTGGCGCTCAGGGTGTGTTTTGTAATTACGTGTACCGTACTCGATCCAGTTCTTTAAACCCTCTAAAGAAAGTTGGCTTAACAGGTATGGAATATGTTCAAGTAAGACCACAAAACCCTGGCTGGAATGGGTTTTGTGATGACCATGAACCGAGGTGGTAGTCTCTTCCACCATGGTATTCAGAATTTCTAAAAAGTGCTGCATTTGCTCAAGCGTACCAAGGCGACGTGACGCCTCTGGTAAACATTGCATAAAGGGAGGAATTGCCTTGCCATTAGGTGAGCGTGATAAATCCCAAACCGTTTTAGATACAATTTCTAAAATGGGTTCGCCAAGCTTTTGAGCCATTACAGGCATCTCTTCCAGATAGATAGACACCGGCTCCCAGCCACGGCCGATCATGCAGATGAGTGAAGCACCTGACAGGTATTGATCGATACCTGCATTGCTTAGATTGCGCAGTGAATCCTGAATGTAGTCCTCAAAACAATCTTCTATCTGAGGGAAGCTGCACTTCAGTTTATCGCGGTATGCTTGTAGGTCGGCTTCTTGCATAATTATTAAATTTTACCGCGGAGACGCAGAGACGCTGAGTTTTTTGTATTGCGCCGAAGGCGCAACAAATACTTAACGTTTTTCTCTGTGTCTCTGCGGTGAATAATGCTTTTAAGATTTTGTTTTTAACCAAAAATACTATCAATAGAATGATCCAGTGTACTGCGTATATCTGCATCATCTGTAATCGGGCGCACCAGTGCCATACGGCAGGCAGCTTTGGCTTCGATGCCTTTGTTCATTAAGGTTGCCGCATAAACCAGCAGGCGTGTTGAAATACCTTCATCCAGACCGTGACCTTTCAGGTTACGTGCGGCATGTGCAATTTTCACCAGTTTACCTGCGGTTTCAGCATCAGTCCCTGCTTCTTTTGCAACGATTGAGGTTTCGGTTTTTGTATCTGGATAGTCAAAATCCAGTCCAGTAAAACGTTGTTTTGTGGACTGTTTTAAATCCTTCATCAGACTCTGGTAACCCGGGTTGTAGGAAATAACCAGCTGGAAATCTTCATGTGCATCGATCAGTTCGCCTTTTTTATCCAATGGCAGTTGACGACGATGGTCGGTCAACGGGTGAATGACCACGGTTGTATCCTGACGTGCTTCAACAATTTCATCCAGGTAACAGATTGCGCCGATACGCGCCGCAACGGTCAATGGACCATCCAGCCAGCGAGTACCGTTTGCGTCCAGTAGGTAACGTCCGACTAAATCAGAAGCAGTCATATCTTCATTACAGGCGACGGTAATGAGAGGTTTGCCCAGTTTCCATGCCATGTGTTCAATAAAACGTGATTTACCACAGCCAGTTGGGCCTTTAATCATGATTGGCAGGCGGGCTTCATAAGCGGCTGCATATAAGGCAACTTCGTCACCCTGAGCTTCGTAAAAGGGTTCTTCGGTTACTTTGTATTGTTCGATATCGATATCTGACGAAGTCATAGCATCTGCCTGTCTGGATTTTATTAATATGTGGGTATTCTACTTGGTATTGAGGTTATCCCAAACCTAAATATTAAGGGGAATAGTGTGTTTTTAGTATTTTATCAAAAAAACAAATCGCTCCCCTTGAAATAATTGATAAAAACAATCAAATACTATCCTGGATTGGTGAGGTGCAGATCATTGTACCTGACAAGCAAGGTTTCAGCTGATGATTTGCAGGGATTATTTGCGCCTTTGGAAGTGTGCACGAAGCCATAACTGGTCATAAAATAAATCCATAGTTTGTCCGGATTAGATATTAATCACTGATGCTCTATAAAGTGTGGCTATTATGCCATTCTTGTTCCATGGTTGTTATTGATAAAAAGACTCAAATTATCCAGTACCGGACATTGAAGTAAATAGCGTGACTGAATAAAACCGAACCAATGCAGATATTAGATGAGTAACAACTACAAGGACAATTGAGATCCATTTTATGACTTAATTGTCGGCTTCTGATATGATTTAAAAATGTATCGTTCTAACGCTATATCAATCCTGCACTTTCTAAGATACGCAATTCTTTATTGCGCCGTGTTTATCAGTTATGGCTTATCTGCTCACGAACTGGAAAACATCCATCCCGAGCAAAATAAAAAACATCCTCCGGAAGTGACGGTGGCAGTCACTGCTGGCGAGCCGCCTTTTTATACGTTGAATGGTGATGGTGGCCAGGAATGGGTCTTGATTAAGTCAGCTTTCACTGGGACTGGTCATCACGTAGCGCGCCCGTTGTATATCCCTGCTTCCGAGGCAATAAAACTGTACGATCAGGGACTGGTTGATGCA
>JAUVNZ010000038.1 GCA_030599435.1 Gammaproteobacteria bacterium
GATTAAGTATCTTCGGGCTGATTGATTACGACCTGTATTTTAGTGATGTGAGCCTTTTCAATCTACGTGTAGGTTGGAGCTACTCAAAATCTAATAAACTGAACCTTTCATACAATCACCGTAAATTACTAATGACCAGTAATGCCTTGCAAAGTATGGGTGTGACGACTATCGATGACCTTCTTGATTTTTTTACAGAAAAAGAGATTCATAAAATAGCTCAAGATAGAACAGCGGCTAACGACACGCTTACTATTGGTAATTCTTATCAAATTAATAAAGACCAGCAATTTAATGCGGATGTTACCGCTTTGACAACATCCAGCCTTAAGGAAGGCGTTAATACTGATCTTGTGACTGTGATTCCTGCGCAGGAGGCATCGGGGAACCAGTTTATCTACTCATTACAGTGGATATCCAGCAATACTTTCATTAAGCGAGATTTATATGTTGTGGGAATGCGTCAGTCAAAATTCTCACGTTATACTGATAACTCAGTTTTTGTGAATGCTCGAGTGCCAATCAATAAACAATGGAGGTCGGGATTCCGTTTGAATTTGTCAAAACGTGAGTCTACAACCTTCGGTGAACGTTCAACAATTTCTCCATTGATTAAGTTGAACTATCGGATGAGTAAGTCGTGGTCTTTTGATTCGGAGCTAGGCTTTGATTTTGTTAAGAATGAAGATACACCAAATGAAGTGAGGACGCGTGGTAGAATCGCATACCACTATACGTTTTAGGTGTACCCGAAGCTTTTTATTTCTGAGAGAAAGTTAATCAGGATTTGCCGCGTTTTTTCTCTCTTTTTCCAGGCGGAATGGAGTCTTGCAGTTTTATAGCGCCAGCCTTTTTTAATACTTCGATCACCTTCTTTTTTTTATTTTCTCTGGCTATAAATAATGCTGAGCGCCGGCTGCTTGATCTTTCGTTTACATTGGCCCCATGACGAATAAGCGTAGAAACGGCTGATACATTTCCTGATTGAGTAGCCATCATTAATGGTGTCCAGCCGAGACGATTTTTACTATCCGGATGGGCTCCATTCTTAAGGAGTAATTTTAACATTGAAAGATTGCTACGCGATGCAGCGTACATTAGTGGTGTCCATAAATCTTTATTGGCCGTATCTGGTTTTGCGCCACCAGAGAGCAACGTTTTAACTACGCCAATATGATTGTTGCGAGCGCCCAATATTAAAGGTGTATCCCCATTATTTTCCTGGATCTCAGTTTTTGCACGGTATTGAAGTAATGTGGAAACACTCTTTTGATCACCAACATCAGCAGAAATTGTTAATGCAGAGCGGCCATGTTTATTTTTAAAATTCGGGTTTGCGCCAGCTTTAAGCAAGGCGCGCAAACTGGTGATGTACTTGTGTCTGGCGGCGTAAGTTAATGCGGTATCGCCATGAGTGTTTGTGAGGTTAGATGTTTTCTCATGGTTCATTAATAACGCTATAGCTTCTGCGTTGGATCGTTCAACAGCTAACATCAAAGGCGATGCGCCAAAATCGTCCACGAGGTTACTTCGAGCTTGATGCTTGAGTAGTGCAGAGATTGCTTTAGTACTATTAAAAACTGCAGCTACATGTAAGGCAGTGCGACCACCATTTTGACGAAGGCCTATTTTCGCCTTATGTGCGAGCAATACTTTGATAACTTCCGCATTATCTTTGGAAGCTGCCACCATTAATGCCGTGTGTTTTAAAGGTGTGACCATATTAGGATTTGCACCACCAACTAAAAGTGCTTTCACGGCCTTCGGTTTATTTTCAGCAGCCGCATCGTAGAGCGCAAACAGGCCTGATTTATCTTTACGGTTAGCTTTTGCTCCAAGTTTAAGTAGTACTTTTATGCTGTTTTTTCTACCTCGTTGCGCTGCAGCCATCAGCGCTGTACGGCCATATTTGTCAGTGTAATTGACATCGGCACCTCGCTTGATGACGTCTCTCAAACCTTTGGAATAACCCTCACGAGCTGCCCAGGTCATGATTTCATTAATGTCTAATGGTTGTTTGCGAGCACTACCAGTGATGGTATCGATATTGATGTTCGTTAAGGATCTGCCAATCATTCCCTTAAGCTTGTTGGATGCGGGATCAAACCCTTTTTCACTGGCACGCTTGAACCATTTTTCGGCAGCCGCAGGATTTTTATCAACCCCGAGCCCTTTTTGGTACATGATGCCCAGATTGTATTGGGCTCGTGGGTAGCCTTTTTTTGCCGCTTTTCTAAACCACTCAACAGCCAGCTTATGGTTCTGTTTGACGCCAAGACCGCGGCGGTACATGGCACCAAGGCGATACTGAGCCTCTTTATTCCCACTATTAGCCAGTTTGCGCCAGATTGTTAAAGCCTCCAGGAAATCCTGTAAGCGTGCAGCCTCCATGGCCTGCTCATACAGTATTTCTTCTGGTGAGAGCTTGGGTTCAGCTTCGGCTTCAGGCTCAGCTGCAGACACCTGGCTACCCGTGATTAAAGCCACAGGCAAAATGAGTAAAACGAGCACGATGGCAGAAAGCCACTGCCTTGTGCGTTGAGCAGGGCCGTCCATATGGCGTCTTATAGCTTTGATGGTTGTTTTCATAACAGCCTTAATGATTCTGTAGATCCTGAAGCTGATGACTATTTTCATTATATGGGTGTGGGATGCAAGTAAATAGGCAGCATTTTTAGAGAATTTCACCTATACGTTTACCTTACCCTGAAGGGTGTGAGTGTATATCGTTTTGTGTCACACTTCCGGCGCATAGTCATAGCGGTATATATAGTGGGATATTAAAGATGAACCTGCACGAATTTCAGGCAAAAAGATTGTTCGCGGATTACGGGATCCCTGTGCCGCAGGGTCATATTGTGACCTCTTTGGCTGAGGCGCGTGAGGTGGCGAGATTGCCCGCTAACGAGAAGGGTTGGGTCGTTAAGGCCCAGATTCATTCTGGCGGCAGGGGTAAGGGCGGCGGGGTAAAAATGGTGGGCGAGCCTTCTGACCTTGAAGATACAGCGCGCGAGCTTTTGGGCATGAATCTCGTTACGCCGCAAACGGGTCCGGCCGGGTTGCCCGTGGATAAATTGCTGGTTGAGCCGCCCTGTGACATCGACAGAGAGTTATATCTGGGTGCGCTGATTAATCGTAGTAAGTGTCAGCTGACCTTCATGGCATCCAGTATGGGTGGTATGGATATTGAAAAAGTGGCCACTGAAAATCCGGAAAAAATACTGCAAGTGGCCATTGATCCCGTTGTTGGTTTACAGCCTTACCAGTGCCGCGAACTTGCTTTTGGTCTGGAATTGTCGGGCGGACAGGTTAAAGATTTAACCATGATTATGATGGGCTTGTACCGGCTCTTTATGGAAAAAGATCTGAGTCTGGTTGAAATAAACCCTCTGGTGGTTACTAAACAGGGAGCGTTAATCGCCCTGGACGCCAAAATTAACTTAGATGATAGCGCCTTGTTTCGGCACAAGGATCTGGAAGAGTTGCGCGATCCCATGCAGGAAGATCCTACTGAGTATAAAGCTCAACAGTTCGACCTTAACTATGTCACCCTCGACGGTAATATCGGTTGTATGGTTAATGGTGCCGGACTTGCAATGGCGACCATGGATCTCATTAAATTACATGGAGGTGAACCTGCTAATTTTCTCGATGTGGGTGGGGGTACTACGGCCGAACGGGTGGCTGAGGCACTAAAGTTAATTGTCGCTGATGAAAAAGTAAAAGCGATTCTGGTTAATATATTTGGCGGCATTGTGCGTTGTGATTTAATTGCGGAAGGCATTATTCAGGCTATTCGTGAAATTGATCTTGCGGTACCCGTGGTAATAAGACTAGAAGGTACTAATGCACAAAAAGGGCGTGATTGTCTGGATCAAAGTGGCCTGGATATTATCACGGCAGATGGTTTGGCGGATGCAGCAGCAAAAGTTGTAAAAGCTGCTTCAGGCAAATAAGACTAACCCCTACATAACTAATATCTACATAAGGCAACTAGCAGGAAAGTAAAAGATGTCGATTTTGATTAACAAAGACACGCGAGTGATTTGCCAGGGTTTTACCGGTAAGCAAGGGACTTTTCATTCCGAACAGGCCATCGCTTACGGTACCAATTTTGTTGGTGGTGTTACGCCGGGTAAAGGTGGCCAACAGCATTTAGACCGACCTGTTTTTAATACGGTAAAAGATGCGGTAAAAGAAACCAGTGCTGATGCTAGTATGATTTTTGTGCCCGCTGTATATGCAGCCGATTCTATTCTTGAAGCAGCCGATGCTGGAATAAAAGTAATCGTTTGTATTACTGAAGGAATTCCTGTGCTGGATATGGTGAAAGTAAAATCAGCACTAAAAGATACTGATGTGCATCTTATTGGGCCAAACTGTCCGGGCATTATTACTCCGGGGGTCTGCAAGATTGGCATTATGCCTGGCGTGATTCATAAAAAAGGTTCAATTGGCATTGTTTCGCGTTCAGGTACCTTAACTTACGAAGCTGTTTATCAAACCACCTTGAATGATTTGGGGCAAAGCACCTGTGTAGGTATTGGTGGCGATCCTATTCAAGGCACAAATTTTATTGATTGCCTGAAAATGTTTGAAGCTGATCGTCAAACCAAGGGCATTATCATGGTGGGTGAAATCGGTGGAACTGCAGAAGAAGAGGCTGCGGAATACATTAATAAAAATGTAAAAAAACCGGTTGTGGGTTATATCGCAGGTGTTACGGCTCCGCCAGGAAAACGCATGGGTCATGCGGGCGCCATCATTTCAGGCGGTAGAGGAACCGCCATGCATAAATTTGCAGCATTGGATGCTGCGGGTATTTCTGTCGCACGTTCTCCCGCAGAGTTAGGTTCACGCATGCTGGAATTCTTCAGCGGCTAATTTTTTATATAAGTGATTTTCATTTCTTCTTAACACTTTAAGTCGGAAATTTCTAATGCCCCAGCCATCCCAGCACATACGTTTTGTTATTGCCCAGCTTGATTTTATGGTGGGTGATGTGTCTGGTAATGCATTAAGAGTTATTGAGGCGTCTGAACAGGCTAGAGATAAACATAATGCGCACGCAATTATTTTCCCCGAGCTGACTCTAACGGGCTATCCGCCTGAAGATTTGTTAATGCGTCCCGGTTTGCATATTACAGTCACTCAGGCCCTGGATGAAATTAAATCAAAGGTCAGCGGCATTGATATTATTCTTGGCTTCCCCAGGCAGGCAGTGAAACAAGCTGGTGATATTTTATTTAATACGGCTGCCATTATCCGTGATGGAGAAATCATCGCCGAATACAATAAATGTGAGTTACCCAATTACGGGGTATTCGATGAGAAACGTTATTTTACCAAAGGTTCTGATCCTTGCGTGGTTGATATCGCTGGCGTATCGGTCGGCATTACTATTTGTGAAGACGCCTGGGTTCCGAATAATATTCAAAAATCCAAACAAGCGGGCGCGAAGCTAATTGTAAACCTGAATGCATCACCTTACCGAATTCAAAAATCACAGGAACGTGAAGCGCAACTTTTAAGTCGAGCTAAAGAGTTCTGCTTGCCCATTATTTATGCAAATCTGGTGGGCGGTCAGGACGAACTGGTTTTTGATGGACAGTCATTAGTCATGGATGCCGATGGGACGGTTTGTCAACGCGCACCGGCTTTTGAAGAAGGTTTGTATGTTGTCGACATTAATGTGGCCGATGATGGTTCTCTTGTACCGGAAATGGGAACAATTACTCCCCAGTTGGATGAGGTCGAGAGTGTTTACGGTGCGCTGGTATTGAGCGTAAGGGACTACATCAATAAAAATAATTTCCCGGGAGCTATTATAGGTCTTTCTGGTGGTATTGATTCTGCTCTTAGTTTGGCAATTACCGTCGATGCCATAGGTGCAGACAGGGTGGAGGCTGTAATGATGCCCTCTCGCTATACCCTGGATATGAGTGTGGAAGATGCTCAAAAACAGGCCGAGCTTATGGGGGTCGAGCATCATGTATTGCCCATAGAGACCGCATTTAAATCCTTTCTGGGAATTCTTGAAATGGAATTTGCCGGTACTGAACCAGATGCCACAGAAGAGAATATCCAGGCCCGTTGTCGCGGTATTCTGTTAATGGCAATATCGAACAAAAAGAACAAGATGGTTATTACCACAGGTAATAAGAGTGAAATGTCGGTGGGTTATGCGACCTTGTATGGTGATATGGCCGGTGGTTTTGCGGTACTGAAGGATGTGCCAAAGTTGTTGGTATATCGTCTGGCAAGCTACAGAAATGGACTGTCACCCGTAATACCTCAGCGTGTCATTGATCGCCCACCCTCAGCGGAACTGGCGGAGAACCAACAGGATACGGACAGTTTGCCACCCTATGAAGTGCTGGATGTCATCCTGGAAATGTACATTGAGCAGGACCGTTGTGCTGACGATATTATTGCATCAGGGTATGATGCGGATACCGTGAGACGTGTAATCAGGTTAGTGAATCAAAATGAATACAAACGTCGCCAGGCTGCACCGGGTGTAAGAATATCTCAGCGTGCTTTTGGCCGAGATCGACGGTACCCGATTACGTCAGGTTACGATAAGAATTAATAAGTTGCGGTGGGTTCTAATGAGTTCTAACCAGGAGTCAGAATAATGAAAAAAATAGAAGCAATAATTAAACCTTTCAAGCTGGATGATGTTCGCGAAGCATTATCAGAATTAGATGTTACTGGTATGACGGTTATCGAGGTAAAAGGTTTCGGCCGTCAAAAAGGCCATACAGAACTTTATCGTGGCGCAGAATATGTCGTAGATTTTTTGCCGAAAGTAAAAATTGAATTAGTGGTAGCGGAGGATAGAGCAGAAAGTTGTGTTGAAGCAATTACCAACGCAGCCCGTACTGGCAAGATTGGCGATGGTAAAATATTTGTTAGTAGTATAGAGAAAACTGTTCGTATTCGTACTGGTGAACAAGATGGTGATGCTGTTTAGTGCCTTAGAGTTAACCCGTTATTTATTTGCAGCAGGAAAGTAGCGAGTGTCAGCTATCAGAATTTGATTCTTTTTCAGCTGATGTAGGATTTGAGCCAGGAATTGGATTGAGCTGTTGAACGCGCTGCGCATCTTTTGCCAATGCAGTCATTCCTAATTTTGTATAGCAGTCCACAAGAATTTTTAAAGCCTGTCGTGAGGCAGGTGTTTGCGGGAAATTTTCAACCACATGCTTCGCCCTGTTAACTGCGGCGACGTAGGCACCCCGGTCGACATAATAATTTGCCACATGGATTTCATGCGCTGCCACTGAGTTGCGCAGATGGCCCATGCGTATGGTGGCATCCGGTGTGTAACTGCTGTTAGGGAATTTTTTTACTAGTTCCGCATAATAGTCATAGGCCTTTTGAGTTGATGCCGGGTCACGCAGGCTGGGATCTTGCGGCAGTACGCCATCCAGTACATTGTCTTTTTTACTTTCGCTGGCCAGGCCGCGAAGGTAATATGCATAATCTACATGGGCGTGACGTGGGTGAAGTTTGATAAAACGATCTGCAGCCGATATAGAAGAATCCGGTTCTTCAAACTTATAATAGGCATAAGCAGTATCTAGTTGTGCCTGTTCCGCGAATTGCCCGAATGGGTACTTGGCCTCTAATGTTTCAAACATTTCTATTGCCAATTCATAATCCGTAGCTTCCAATGCATCCTTGCCTTCTTTATGTAGTTTCTCGGCTGACCATTTGCTGGTTTCATCTTTGTCATCAGCTGTCGTTGAACAGCCTGATAAACCCAGGCTCAGAAGGGCAGCACTAATAATTATTAGGATAAATGGTGACCGTATATTTCGGTTTGTGGATAAATGTTGCATAGAGTTACGATGAAAAATCCTGTGCTAAGTTCCCAAGTCCCGGAAATTGTTGCCGGGTTTGTTTCGTCACCAGCCGTCATTACAGCCATAGGCGCGAAAGAGCGGTATTATAGCGGTCTTAGGCAATTTGGACGAGCGAGAAAAACGAATTCCATGACCAATTCTGAGCATTATTCACAAGTTATTCCTGACAGACTGAGCGGTAAACGTCTGGATCAGGCGCTGGCGGCCATGTTTCCGGACTATTCCCGTGCCCGTTTGCAGCGCTGGATCAAGGATGGTCACGTAACTGTAGATGGTTCCCAAATGCGCCCTAAAGACCAGGTTCATGGTGGTGAACAGGTTGAGTTGTCCATAGTGCTGGAAGAAGAAACCAGCTGGAGACCACAGAAATTGCCGCTAGATATCGTTTATGAAGATGAATCGGTGATTATTATCAATAAGCCGGCTGGTGTTGTGGTGCACCCTGGTGCGGGTAATATGGACGGCACTCTCAGTAATGCTTTGTTGCATCATGCTCCGGAGCTGGAATGTGTGCCGCGTGCAGGCGTGGTGCATCGTATTGATAAAGACACTAGCGGTCTGTTGATGATAGCCAGAACTCTAGTTGCCCAAAAATCACTGGTCGAGCAATTGCAGGCGCGAACCGTAAAGCGTGAATACAGGGCGCTGACCCAGGGTGTAATGACGGCAGGTGGTACTGTTGATGCGCCTATTGGCCGACACCCGGTGAATCGTACGCGACAGGCTGTTGTTGAAAATAGAGTGATAAATAATGAGGATGGTGAGTTTGAAGGTAGAGAAGCGAGAAATGCTAAAGAGGCCATCACTCATTATCGAGTACTGGAGAAGTTTCGCGCCCATACCTATATCAAGGTCAAACTGGAAACTGGCCGCACCCATCAGATAAGGGTGCACATGGCCCATATAAATTACCCGTTGGTGGGAGATTCGGTTTATGGCGGACGGCTACGAATTCCTCCAAAGGTAACGCCGGAGCTGGAAGCTGCTTTGCGCGGTTTTAAAAGGCAGGCCTTGCATGCGGCAGGACTGGGATTCGTGCATCCTAAAACGGGAGAGTTTGTGGAATGGCAGGCGTCTTTACCAGAAGATATGGCGCAGCTTATTGAAGCCTGTCGACAGGATGTGAAGGAAAACAAGTGAGTTTAAAGCTGATTTACCCAGAATGGCCTGCGCCGGAAAATGTCCGAGCAGCGACTACCACATGCCTCGGAGGTGTTAGTAAGCCGCCATTTGATAGCCTTAATATGGGTGGTCATGTGGGAGATGAGCCGGTTTCGGTAGCAGCAAATCGACAACGTCTGGCAGAGACTCTTAAGTTACCTGAGAATCCTCATTGGTTGAGTCAGGTGCACGGTACCGGGGTAATAGAGCTGGACGATGGCAGCATCGGTCTACCGGAAGGGGACGCCAGCATGACTCAAGAGCCGGGTTGTGTATGTGCCGTGCTCACGGCGGATTGTCTGCCCGTGTTGTTTTGTGATCGGGCCGGGACGCGGGTGGCTGCCGCCCATGCCGGTTGGCGAGGCCTGGTTGCTGGTGTGTTGGAGTCAACAGTCGAGGCTCTGAATGTGCCTGGCGATGAAATTCTGGCCTGGCTAGGTCCGGCCATTGGACCAAAGTTTTTTGAGGTGGGAGAGGAGGTATATCAGGCCTTTGTTGAGCAGAACCCCGAGGCTGCCGATGCCTTCGCGCCATCTACAGATGCTGATAAGAAGAGCCGCTGGTTGGCTGATCTCTATCAACTGGCCCGGATTCGTCTGAACAATGCAGAGGTCACCTCCATTTCTGGCGGTGGATTTTGCACTTTCGAAGATCAGGAACGGTTTTTTTCTTTTCGCCGAGATGGTGAAACTGGGCGTATGGCGAGCCTGATTTGGTTGGAGTCATCTTTAAACAAATCAGTAAACAAGTAGTGGCAAACAACCCCTATGCTATAAACTGTGTTGCCTCATTGAGAGGCTTTAAGGTGCAATGTGTGGATGTCACTTTTAAAATTAACTCTTAAAACTAATTTTTAGAACTAACTTTTAGAACTAACTTTTAGAACTAACTTTTAGAACTAACTTTTAGAACTAACTTTTAGAACTAACTTTTAGAACTAACTTTTAGAACTAACTTTTAGAACTAACTTTTAGAACTAACGCATAAAAAA
>JAUVNZ010000201.1 GCA_030599435.1 Gammaproteobacteria bacterium
AGGAATATGGTTCTTGGCTGATTGGAAAAGATCGTGGGAACGTGTCATTGCTACAAACCTTTTTTTGTAAATATATGTTTTCGTTGTTAATTAGAGTAAATAGATGATGTTTAGTCATGTCGCCGCTTCAAATGAAGACAGAATCAAGGGGGCACAGTTTGCGATGTTTTGGTCTTTCCCGCAACGAAGATTTTAAGTAAGGAGATTTACCTGAAAAGCTGTTGGTAGCTTTTGGCTGCAGCTTCTATATTGGTTTGGCCAAATAAACCATCCACAACCGCGAGCATATCTGCTCCACCTTTAATAAGTGCTCCGCCATTTTCTGCTGTGATTCCTCCAATGGCGACGACAGGTATGTCCAGTTCCTGTTTGGCTTGTTGTATCAATGTTACTTTCGCAGTCTCGGCATCCGGTTTGGTTAGCGAAGGAAAGAATCGTCCAAAGGCAATGTAGTCTGCGCCTTCTTTTGATGCTTGTTCAGCCAGATCAAAACGGTTGTAACAGGAAATACCTATTATTGTATTTTCACCCAATAGTTTTCGGGCTTCTATTAAAGAGATATCGTCCTGACCAAGATGAACACCATCAGCTTTTGTAAGCTGTGCTAATTCTATATCGTCATTAACAATAAAAACTGCATCAAATTGTTGGGTGAGTTCGCGTAAAGCAAGACAGGTTTCCAGGCGCTGTTTTTGGTTACTAGATTTATCACGATATTGAATGATGCGTGCACCGCCGCATAGTGCATGTTCGACACTGACAATGGTGTTTTGAGAATCGGTTGCTGATGCATCCGTAATGGCGTAAAGGCCAGTTAGTTTTTTGCGAAAGGTTTCCACGGTATAAGACTTACAGCGTTAATAGTCAGTTAATGCAGCCGATTATTTTCCGGCAGTTCTTCATCGTCATCACCTTTCGCCCAAAACAAACGATTGGGGATATGTTGTCCCATGCCAATACGGTAACCATTACTTAACGTTTCCCAGGCATACTCCTGCGCTTCATGAATGGCAGTTTTTGGATCCATGCCCTGTGCTAGCAGTGCGGCAATGGCGGTGGCCAGAGTACAACCGGAACCGTGGTAACTGGCGGGTAATCGATTCCAGGTATACGTTTCCAGTAAACGATGATCTCCATAGAGACGGTTAACGACGTGAGGCGTACTTTCATGGGTGCCGGTAATCAGAATGTATTGGCTGCCCAGGTCCAGCAGTTCCTGTGCGCAGGCATCAAGGTTATCGCCTTCGGGTGCGAACGCGCGTGCCTCTTCGCTATTAGGCGTTAATACTGTCGCGAGCGGAAAGAGCAGGTTAACCATGGCATCGATGAGTTCATCGTCGGCGAGATATCCACCACCACCCGCGGTAATGAGTGGATCCAGAATTACGGGGGCTTCAGGGTAATCTATTAAAATGGTGTGAATAGCTTCGACGTTTTCCACACTGCCTACCATGCCAATTTTGAAGGCGGCGATAGGGATATCTTCAAGTACTGCTCGTGCCTGCTCAACAACCAGTGAGGCATCCATGGCCTGAAAGCGGAATAATTGTTGGGTATCTTGCACAGATACTGCGGTAATTATCGGGCTTGCATGACAACCCATACTGGCTAACGTTTCGATGTCCGCTTGTAGTCCGGCACCACCGCTGGGGTCACTGCCGGCGAAGGTCATCACTACGGGGATGGTCGAAATTACGGTCATTGTGATGCTCCATGTGGTCAGGCACGAAAACGCTGATGAATGAGTGTACCACTTGTTTGCACGGAATTTGCCTGGCGTTTGTCTGGCTTTTGGTTAGGCAGTTTTGCTCAGTATTGTGGTGCAGTTCCGGCGGTCGTCACGGCAAAGCCCTGAATGCTCGTCTACACTATTATCAGCCTTCTTTTAGTAAAGAGATTAAATAAAGAAAATAAGTAGGGGTTAACCGGAAACAACAGGTTTAATTTTATGACTAGAGTTTCTCCACAGAGCTACCGTATGGCTGCTGCTGCTGCTGAGTATTGCGAGCTTGTTGACGGTTTTGGTGGTCTTGGCCATGAAAATACATGGATGGAGCGTATGGGAAAAATGTTACCGCGATTACATGTGGCAGTAATTGCATTGGTGCCATCAGGAGAGATTTATAACCCGTATCGGTTTCCTGATGATGACGAACGTTGCGAGCTATATATGCGCTTACATCGCGTATTGCAATCAGATCACACCCTCAAGTTAGCTTATGGAAAATCTCATTTACGGCAACAGTCCTGCGATCATCTCGCGGATGATTTTACCGACATGTACTTTGATTTAAAATTTGGATTAGATTTGCTCGAACCTGATCCGACACAGGCGATTAATGTATGGCAATGTAGTTTTTACATACACTGGGGGCAGCATTTGCTGGATGCAGAATGTCGTTTGAATGCTGTTGAGGCAGGCGAAAAACCTTTGCACATTTCTGGTTGGCATTGGCCTGACCATTCGTTAGCCTGGGCTTGATTGTTTTGGAATTTTAACCGGGTTTTACAATAACCAGAATTACGATTGCGATTAACAGTAATACCGGAAATTCATTAAACCAGCGGTAATAAACGTGACTTTTTTGATTACGGTTGAATTTGAAATCCTTCAGTAGTTTCCCGCAATAAATGTGATAAACCACTAGTATGGCAACCAGCCACAGTTTGGCATGCAGCCATATAGTATTGCTGAATGCTTCCCAGGCATATCCATTTAACAACACGAGTCCTAATATAATGGTGAGAATGGCGCTGGGCGTCATGATGCCGAAAAATAATTTACGTTCCATGGTTTTAAATCGTTCATTACTGGTCTCATCATCGCTCATGGCGTGATAAACGAACAGGCGCGGTAAATAAAACAGTGCCGCAAACCAGGTTGTCATGAATATGATGTGAAAACTTTTAACCCATAACATAATTATTTTTGCCTTTTGTTAAGTACATATTTAGGTATGTATTGGTTATGCATTAGGTATGCAAAGTGAGTTTAGGTAAGTCTTTAGCTATTGTAATGAGATTCGACAGTCTGGCGAGTTATTATGCCAATAATAACTGGATTATTTTCCCTGTTTTTGGTCGTGCTTTTAGTGGTATTTAGAGTAGTAACGTAGAGTGCGTCAACATTTTTTTCATTCATAATATCCAGAGCTTGTTGCAGTGTAGCTTGTCGGCTAATAAGTGCAGCATCTTCACGTTGGGCAGGAATTTCTAGCAGGTCAATATTATTCATTTTACTATCAGAGTTCGTGTTGCTGTTGAGATAAAGACTCAGATCGGCGGCCAGCAATAACGCCACGGGAGTATCGTCCTCTGTAATAATCATCCAATGTGGATCGCGTTCTAATAATTCTAACGCGATTGTGCTGCTGATTTCTTGCGGTGTGATCACGAACGACGTATTTAATACACTGGCTACACCAACACGTCGTAAAGTTTGTGCAACTGGATTGCTGCGGTAGTCCAGGCCGCGCGCTTTTAACAAGGTTATGAAAATCGATTCGTGACCAAAGAGGTGGCTGCTGGTTAAACCAGAAGCAATCACGGCCAACATTCCCGGTAAAATAATGTTTGGATTCGCAGTAAGTTCCAGTAGTGCTATTAGTGCAGCCAGCGGAGCCTGTAAGGTTGCAGCCATCATTGCAGCCATACCTAACATGGCATAAAAGCCAGGTGAAGTGGTTTGGTCAGGGAAAATCATTGCAGCGACTAATCCGAGCACGCCGCCTGCCGCCGCACCAATCACCAAAGTAGGCGCAATAAGACCGCCGGGCAATCCTAATCCTAGTCCAACTGTGCTTGCCAGTAGTTTGAACAACACGATGAGTAACAAAACGCCAATACTAATTTGCCCTAGCATGCCCT
>JAUVNZ010000304.1 GCA_030599435.1 Gammaproteobacteria bacterium
CGCGGCCTGATTCTGGCGCAAGACACCATTAATCCAGCAGCCATTCAGTTCCTGAACACGACCAACATCCTGTTAGCATCCGAAGACCTGGATATATCTGATCCCGATGCAGTGCAAGCCCGTTTAATGCTGGAAGAGTTACGATACCTCTGGGTACAAGTGATGAGCAGCATGCGACTCTTCATTACCACCCGGGGTGACAGCTTCCTTACTAACTTCAGAAATTATAACGAACAGGCAGGTGTACTACTTGATAAATTAAGCCAAATGGATATTGAAATAGGTTTTGGTGAACTGGAAGAAATGATTGAACACCGCGATAACTACAATGCAAATTTGCCGCCCGTTATCGAAATTTTCAAATCAGATAACTGGCGTGAAGATTCATTCATGATGAAAACTGAAATACAACCACTCCTTGAAGAGTTGCTCGGCATATTTGAAGGCACGGCAGACATCTTACTGGAAGAAGCTACAGAAAATGGTTACGAACTAACTGAAGCGCAGGAGCAACTCAGCTCTTCAGCTATCATCAGCCTCATAATTATTATTTGGATTGGTGCGCTACTGGGTCTAAAAATTTCCGGCCATATCGTCCCTCCCATAAGAGATCTGATGACGGCTGCTAAGCAAATTTCAGATGGCGACCTGAACGCCGAAGTTATGGTTACCACCAAAGACGAAATTGGCATGCTGGGCTTATCGTTTAACACCATGGTTAATGATTTACGCGCTGCCAAACTCAAAGAGATTAATCTTATAGACGAGCTATCAACCATCAATGAAGAACTCGAAAGCCGAGTTGAAGAAAGAACCGAGGAACTTGGTCGAAGTGAAACAAAAATTCGTGCAGTTCTCGATAACATTGGTGAAGGCATCCTGGTGCTTGATGATAATAGCCAAATTGAATCCATGAACCCTGCCGCTGAAAAAATATTCGACACCTACGAAAAAAATGCTATTGGGAAAAATGTTACCCAGTTTATTCAACCTAAAGAAACGGATACTCAAAACACCGCCGAGCAGGATAATGCACTCTCTGAATTTTTTACGGCCAGCAATAATCATCATCCAAAAGAATATGTCGGGCATAAAGCCGATGGCGATACATTTCCTATGGAGTATGTTGTCTCCAGCATGAAAGTCGGTGAAGAAACCATGCATGTTTGCATACTAAGGGACATCACAACACGCAAAGAAACTGAAGCAACACTTGCTGAAGCACAACAAACATTGGTTGATGGCGCACACAAATCTGGTATGGCTGATATGGCTACTGGCGTATTGCACAATATTGGCAATATCCTCAACAGCGTAAACCTGGCCGGCGAACAAATTCACCGAATTTCAGCTAGCAGTAAAATTAACGGCTTTATCAAGGCTAATGAATTACTTGAAAATCACAAAGACAATTTAGCAGAGTTTTTTACTAATGATGCCAGGGGTAAAAAACTACCTTCCTATTACCTCAAAATGGGCAAAGTGCTAACCGGAGAAATGGCGGATATACAAAATGAAACTGAGGAATTGATTAGCAAAACTACCATGATGAAAGAGGTCATCAGCACCCAGCAAACCTACGCCCAATCAGGATTTCATACAGAGCAACTGGAAATCCATGATTTAATGGAAGACGCACTAAAAATTCAAATTGCATCCCTGGAAAAATGGGGGGTCAAACTTCACAAGCATTATCGAGAAACGCCTGCCTGTATTGGCCAAAAATCCAAGCTTCTTCAGGTACTCACAAACCTGATTAAAAACGCAAAAGAAGCCATGAACAACAATGACGAATTCAATAAACCCAAAGATTTGACGATCGAAACTGGAATACTAGACGATAGTTTTTCCTATATCAAGATTACAGACAATGGTTGCGGAATTAACTCTAAACAACTCTCGAAAATCTTTAATCATGGTTTCACAACAAAACAAGAAGGTCATGGATTTGGACTGCATACCAGTGCGAATGCCATGACTGAAATGCGCGGATCACTAAAAGTTGATAGCGCAGGCATAGAAAAAGGCGCCAGCTTCACTATTACCATTCCAATTTACAAAAAAGCTGCGTAACACAGCTTAAAGATTACCCGAGGAAACGACATGGATTACAATAAACGCATTCTCATTGTTGATGACAACGAATCGATACACAATGATTTTCGAAAAGTTCTCATTCACGAAATTAACGAAGATCATGCAGATCTCGATGAACTAGAAGCCGAACTTTTCGGTGCTGATGAAAATGACAATACCGTAACTGTTAATCAAAGCGTTGTTTATGAAGTCGATTCAGCCTTTCAGGGTCAGGAAGCACTTAAAATGGTGGATAAAGCCGAGGAAGAAGGCAAACCTTATGCTCTGATTTTCATGGATGTTCGCATGCCACCGGGCTGGGATGGCATTGAAACCATTGGCCGCATTTGGGTCAAACATCCTTATCTTGAAATGGTGTTATGCACAGCCTATTCAGATTATACCTGGGACGATATTGTCGAAAGACTAGGTTGCACAGATAAATTACTATTTTTACGTAAACCTTTTGACTCTGTTGCTGTACAACAAATGGCGCTCAGTCTTATTAAGAAATTCAATCTGGGCGAACAGGCACGTAACTATGTAAAAAATCTGGAAGCAGAAGTCCAGCAGCGTACCTTACAACTGCAGGATCTTCTTCATGAGATGGAATCTAAGAATGCTCAGCTTTCCTCTTCCAACGATGAGCTAAAACATGCTGCATTACATGATTCTCTCACCAGCCTGCCTAATCGCATTTTATTTCA
>JAUVNZ010000234.1 GCA_030599435.1 Gammaproteobacteria bacterium
CCCACCAACTTCCCAACGCAATACCACCCGTCATAAATATCCACGCTACGGTAGTCCACGGTCGCGACCAGCGCGCCCAGGTAGCATCCATGTGACCACCCAACAAAGCGGCAATAGCAAAAGCAAAAGCCACGGAGAAACCCACATAACCGGTGTACAACATTGGTGGATGAATGATTAAACCCGGATCCTGCAGCAGTGGATTAAGATCTCGACCATCAACTGCTGCTGGTAATAAACGATCAAAAGGATTTGATGTAAACAACATAAACAGAATGAAACCCACAGAGATGAGCCCCATCACACCGATCACTCGTGACACCATCTCAATCGGCAGGTTACGCGAGAATCGTGACACCGCTAATGTCCAGATACCTAGCAATAAAGCCCACAATAATAGCGAGCCTTCATGACCACCCCAAATAGCCGCGATACGATATTGCACCGGCAACATGGAATTCGACACGGTAGCCACGTACTTCACTGAGAAATCATTATTGATAAAGGCGTACATCAGGCAGCCAAATGCCACCACGATAAAAATAAAGTGCGCCTGAGCCGCAGGTCGCGCCAACTCCATCCATGAACGCGTGCCAGTTTGTGCGCCTGCGATAGAAATCACGCCCTGAACTGTGGCCACACACAACGCCATGATGAGTGCAAAATGTCCGATTTCTGGAATCATCTTTTAAATCCTCGTTTAAATACAAATCGAAACATCAATTTGCACCTTCAGCCTGCTTGGCCTTTTTACCTTTTTCCATCATCTCTGCTACCTCGGGCGACATATAGTTTTCATCGTGTTTGGCCAACACTTCGGTGGCCTTGAACAAACCATTGTTCATTTTACCCAGTGCCACCATTCCGGTACCTTCTTTGAACAGATCAGGCAGGATACCCGTGTATGCAACCACAACTGTTTTCGCGTTGTCGGTCACTTCAAAATGCACTGTCAGACCATCGTCCTGTCGTTTCAAACTACCTTCCACGACCATACCACCCAGGCGAAACGCTTTTTCTTTGGGAATATTGCCTGCCAATACTTCAGTGGGGCTTTTATACAACGCCAGGTTACTATTCAAAGCATTAAGCACCAGGCCCGCCACTACCGCCAGACCTGCCAGGCCCACCAAAATAAATGCCATTCGTTTATGCCGTGTTTTCATAATTACTCCGCTCTTAACTCCACTACCACTTTATTTACATTGCATTCTTCATGAATCGTTCTTTATGAAACGTTTTTTATGAATCAGTGTTCGCCTCGGCCCGCGCCAGTCGTGCCAACTGTTTCAAAACAGTTTTTTTACTGCGCATCACTGCGATCACTTCGATAATCATAAACAGGGCAGTAACACCGTAAGACATCCACACATAAAAACCACGACCACCCATGGCAAAAAATTCGCTCATTGCTTCTCTCCTGGTGAATTGGCCCCTGGTAAATTGGCTCCTGGTGAATTGGCTCCTGGTGAATTGGCTCCTGGTAAATTGGCTCCTGGTGAACTGGCTCCCGTCTGACCACTAACTAAATCTTTCACCCACGATGTTTGTCGTTCACGCTCCAACACAGTTCGACGAACCCGCATTAGCACAATAGCAATGGTGTACATCCAGAACGCAAACGTCATGATTAGCATCGCAGTAATCATAATCGATGCCATCTTTGGCTCCATGGCAGGACTAACAGAAGCTCCCTGATGCAACGTGTTCCACCACTTCACCGAGTAATAAATTACCGGCAAATTAATCACACCAACAATCGCCAATAAACCACTGGCACGCGCTGCGCGACGAGGATCTTCAATAGCTGACTGCAGTGATATATAACCGATGTACAGAAATAATAAAATGAGTTCAGAGGTTAGACGCGCATCCCATACCCAGTAGGTGCCCCAGGTTGGTTTCCCCCAGTATGCGCCTGTCCATAATGCAAGAAAAGTAAACATGGCACCGGTGGGTGCCAATGCGCTGGCCATCATATCTGCCATGCGCAGTTTCCAGGCTAATCCCATGACTGCGTAACCGGCCATTACCAGGTAAATCAGCATCGACATCCATGCTGCCGGGACGTGGATGAAAATAATGCGATAACTCTCGCCCTGTTTGTAATCTGCGGGCGCAACAAAAAAACTCATGTATAAACCAACCACCAGAAGAATAATCGTCAATCCCCAAAACCACGGAATCAACTTACCAGCCAGCGGATAGAAATTTTTTGGCGAGGAAAAGTAGTACCACGCAATGTTATTTTTAAAAACCATAGTTAAAGGTCATCGTTAAAAGCCAGAGTTAAAAACCATAGTTAAACGCCCATTCTTTATTTTGTGTATTCGTTTTCAAAATTTATTCCGCATCCTATTCTGCACTGATGCGTAACGCTGCCACGGTAGCCAGTGGCGTCAGCAAGGCCGCCAATACTAAAAAGGCACCCAGTAAGGACAGGTGCCCGTCAAACTCCATCCCTGAAATCGCAGCATCCACAGCGCCTGTGCCAAATATCAGCACGGGAATATACAACGGCAACACCAGCAGGGAAACCAGCACCCCACCTCCTCGTAAACCCAGTGTCAGCGCCGCACCAACAGCACCTATCAAACTCAATACTGGCGTACCCAACAACAGGGTCAACATCAGCAACACAATGGCATCGCCATCCAGTCCCAGTTGCATACCCAGCAATGGCGACAACAAAACTAGTGGTACACCCGATACCAGCCAATGGGCCAGCACTTTACCCAGAATCAGCACCGATAATGGCTGAGGCAATAACAACATCTGCTCCAGCGAACCATCCTGATAATCGTCAGCAAATAACCGTCCCAATGAAAGCATCGAAGCCAGCAGTGCCGCTACCCAGATTACTCCCGGGGCAATTTCACGCAATACTGCCATTTCCGGGCTTACGCCTAACGGAAACAGGCTCACCACAATTATAAAAAAGAACAAACTCGTCAGTACATCAGCACGCCGACGCATTGCCAGTGTTAGATCTCGCGCCACCATCGTGCGCCAGGAAACAAACAGGCTAAGCTGACTCATTTAAGCCTGCCCCAGATGGTCAAGGTCGACTTCGCGGCTCTCGCCAGCCTGCATTTCTACTTCCTGATGCGTGGTGTACACCACCATGCGGCCTTTTTGCAGATGCGCCTCGATTAACTTACCTAACTGAGCCACAGCATCCACATCCAGTGCCGTAAATGGCTCATCAAGCACCCACAGTGCCGCATCACTCAATAACAATCGCGCCAGTGCGACACGACGTTTTTGGCCCTGGGACAAAACCTGTGTCGGCAAATCCTCTCGACCTGCCAAACCAATCTGTCCAAGGGCATCATAAATTTGATCGTCGGACAGTGTCTCGCCACACAGGGAATTGCTAATGCGTAAATTCTCAAAACCAGTTAATTCAGATTTAATGCCGTTGAGGTGACCTAAA
>JAUVNZ010000092.1 GCA_030599435.1 Gammaproteobacteria bacterium
AACAGTGTGTAGCTGTGACATGTCTGTCTCCTGTTTCTATAACGTTAGAAACTTAGTACAACGTCAGATTGATCCATAATTTCGGCAAGTTCGCTCGCTGAAACCACCTTGATAGAATCTTTCTCAGCCCAATCGTCGTCTTCATCCTCATAAGTAAGAGGCAGAAGATCGTCGAGGGTTAAACCACGGGCTTCCAATGATTCTTTTTCAACATAGATTTTGTTGACGTCAAAATCACCCAGCGCCTTGTAAGTCGGCGAGAAGTTCTTCATGCCAATTTCTTCAGTCTCCTGACCTTTGGTGATCTGATAAATGCCATCATCCAGGAAGGCAACGGATACGTCTTGTTCAAAAGCGGCGCCAATCAGCACGACCTCCAAAGATTCAAGCGCATAAATGGTACCGTAAGGCGCCTTGCGATTGACATATAAAAATTTCTTTACTGTAGACATTTATGGTTCCCTTTCTGTCGCCAAAAGTTAGTCGCCAAAAGTGACCAGGCGTTCACTCTGGATGCCGGCTTCAATCAGCTGGCCTAAGCCTGAAATGCGAAAGCCTTCCGCCATGTTGTCGGCATCTTTGCCGTTACGCTTGGCTTCGTCCGCATCCGCAATACCGCGACGTTGTGCAGCGGCAACACATAGAACGAGATCAAGATCATGCTCTTTGGACAATTCCGACCAGCGGTTGACGATGTTGCGATCGTCCTGTGGTGGAGTTGCCAGGCGTGTGCCATTGTTAACGCCGTCGTGGTAGAAAAAGACGCGATAACATTCGTGTCCATTCTCCAGTGCGGTTTTGGTGAAGTTGTATGCTGTATCAGATGCTTGATGCGTGTACGGCCCTTCACTAATCATTACAGAAAATTTCATAATTACCTTCAGCCTTAGTTAAGCCTTAGAAACGAATGTGTGTGGAGGCGTTAAGAGTCTTACGCGCACCGGTCCAGTTATCGATGTGGAACTTGGTGAACGGCAGTTCGGTCAGCTCGAAGAAACGCGGCCAGCCGATACGTTCAATCCATTCACCAATACGTTCCCAGTCTTTGGCGTCATTCTTATAAACGTTAAGAATATTTTTGACGACAGAGGCAACTTCCGGCCAACGTGGAGCATTGTTGGGCAAACCGGCAGCAACGAGTTTGTGGAACATTGGTTTGCTACGAGCATTTGAATGTTTACCACCCACCCAGATAGCCAGTTTGGAATGCTCTGGATCGTTGATCTGCATTGGAGGACAAGGTGGGAAGCAGGCACCACAACAGATGCACTTCTTCTCGTCCACTTCCAACGAAGGTTTGCCATTAACAATAGCTGGGCGAATTGCTGCAACCGGGCAACGAGCCACAACGGTAGGACGTTCACAGGCATTGGCCACCAGGTCATGATTAATTTTTGGTGGTTTAGTGTGTTGCACGTTGATGGCGATATCACCCTGGCCGCCGCAGTTGATCTGGCAGCAGGAAGTCGTCATGTGTACGCGATTAGGCATCTTTTCTGTTTTGAAATCGTCGTATAACTCATCCATCAGTGCTTTCACTACACCAGAAGCATCTGTACCGGGGATATCGCAGTGCAACCAGCCCTGAGTATGGGACATCATGGTCACTGAAGGACCCGTACCGCCTACAGGGTAACCAGCGTCTTCAAAGGCATCGATTAGCGGTTGAACCTTGGCTTCGTCAGTGACGGTGATTTCCATATTGGAACGGATCGTAAAGCGCACGTAACCGTCACCGTATTTATCGATGATGTCGCACAGTAAATTTATTTCATATTCACCAAGCTGACGTTGGGTGCCGACACGTACGGTCCAGACTTCATCGCCAGTTTTGGAAACGTGGTGCAAGACGCCGGGACGTGGGCGGTCATGATGTTTCCAGTTGCCGTAGTTCTTAATATAAGAAGGGTGCATGTACTGGAATCCATCGGGTACACCACTTTCAGTGGGAAAGCGCGGTTGTTCGCTCATGTGTTATCTCCAATCAAATTTTTGTTGAATTGTATGTAGGCGTTCAAGTTAGTTATAACAATCAGTTTTTTAAACTATCAATTAACCAGCTTGTCGCTCTTTCCACTTGTCTGCTTCTTCATCCCAGGTATCCATGCGCACGTAGCTGCTTTGACGTGGTTCAGTGACCATGTTGGGATCTACTTCAACCTCAATGCCTTCAAGGAAATTCACCAGGCCGATACGGTCGATGGTTTCACCAACGCGTTCATGCTCAAGTGCATTTTCTGCCCAGAAGTCGATAATTTCTTCGGATAATTCAACCAGACCTTCGTAATCTTCTTCGGTTTCCAGCTTCATGAATGGCACCAACACAGTACCCATGGTGTCGCCTATTTTCAGGGTACGCTTGCCACCCAGTAGCAGGGTTACACCGTGGTCATCACCTGGAGACAGAGCCTTGGTCATTACGTTAATGCAGTGCATGCAGCGTACGCAGTTGCGGTTGTCTACATCCAGAGTGTCATCATCTTTCAATGATAGTGCGCTGGTGGGACACATGTTGATAACGCTATCGATGACATACTGACGACCTTTAGCTGCAACAAAAGCTTTTACTTCGTCCTGGTCTACATTCATGTCGTCGCGCCAGGTACCAATAACGGCGAGATCGGAACGCTGAATAGAGTTCATGCAGTCATTGGGACAACCGGATACTTTGAATTTGAACTTGTAAGGCAGGGCGGGGCGGTGCATATCGTCGAGGAAGTTGTTTACCAGCAGGCGGTGAATTTTTTGCTCGTTGGCACAGGACTGTTCACAACGTGCCGCACCCACACAGGACATACCAGTACGGACACAAGGACCAGCGCCGCCGAGATCCCAACCATAGTCGTTGATTTCGTCGAAGAAAGGTTGAACATTGTCGGTAGTGGTACCGATGAACATAATGTTGCCGGTCTGGCCATGGAAGGCGATCAGGCCGGAACCGTATTTGTTCCAGGAGTTAGACAGCTGACGCAGCATGTCAGTGGTGTAATGGTTACCGGCCGGTGGTTGTACGCGAACGGTATGAAATTCTTTGGCTTCAGGGAACATGGGTTTATCATTGTCATCCATCAATTCGGTGAATCGTGGGATGATGCCGCCGCCGTAACCAAACACGGATACGGTGCCACCTTTCCAGTAACCCAGGCGTGTCTTGTAAGAATGTTCCAGCTGACCGAGCAGATCCACCATCATGTTGTTTTCCATGGCGATACGCTTCAGGCCGGTAACAAAGCTAGGCCACGGACCTGACTCCAGTTGGTCGATCATGGGCGTGTCGTGGAACGGCTTGGACGACGTTTTCTCCGTGGGGAGATAAGTGCTGTGTTTTTCGGGATTTTTTGGTTTTTGCTCGGCCATGTGCCAGTTCTCCTCAATTGAATTCGAACTTCAAACCGCCTGACTCTGATATTTGCCAGGACGATTACAGTTAATACCGGTGTTTTGCTAATTTCTTTTTAAAGATGTTTTTCTATTGCTGTTAAATAGACAGAGCACCTTATAAAATTAATTTGATGAAGTCTATGTAACCTGCGTCAGGGTGCAAATTGATCAAAGGGGGTGGGACTATACCCGTGATGTATCTCTTAAGTGATACATGTCAATTTGGACTGGATTCTGGTTACTTTCTCCCCTATTTATAGAGACTATTTATAGTTATAGGTTTCTGCTTCAATGGGGTTAGATTTATAGACTATTTGAGCTAATATTACCAGTCTCTAATATGTTTATATATTAATTTACCCTGTGTTTTGGTCCAGGGTGATTCAGTAGGGATGTTTTATAAGTTTCTGTATTGAAAAGGGTTTAAAGGATTGCTGGCGGATAGACAGGATAATATTTTGCAACAAAGTCAGGTAAAAAATAATTTGCTGGGCGCCTTCGATCTTTCCGATGATCGGGCTTATGCGGCCTGGCGCGAACAAAAAATAGCCAATTCACCCAATAATCTGGATGAATTGATGGTGGACATTGATAACCCGCACTCCTTGAATGACGCTGAAATTAAGGCCATTCGTCGGGCTTGTTCGCGGGCCAATATGGCCATATATAGTTGTCGTAGCGAGGAAGCTGATAAGAGTGAGGATGCCGATAAGACGATTGTTACTGACCTCGGTCGTCAATTTGGCCTCGTGCACCTGGACAGCAATCTTTACGCCAACGATGAGGGTATTTCTGAATTGCAGGTGTCGGCAGAGCGCCGTCAGTTTGAGTATATCCCTTATAGCAACAAGGCAATTAGCTGGCACACTGATGGTTACTACAATCCGCTTGATCGAAAAGTCCGCGCCATGGTGTTGCACTGTGTCAGGCCGGCGGCGCGGGGCGGTGAAAATGATCTCATGGATCATGAAATGTTGTATTTGCTGATGCGTGATGAAAACCCACACTATATAGAAGCACTGATGCAGCCTGATGTGATGACGATTCCGGCCAATGTTGAGAACGGGGTGGAGATTCGCCCTGAACAGACTGGGCCGGTCTTTTCAGTAGAGAGTTCGATAAGTGATTCGGTAGATGCGCAGACCGGGTATTTACATATGCGCTACACGGCGCGAACCCGATCAATCGAGTGGAAGCAGGATAAAACAACATTAGCGGCGGTCAAATTGTTAGAAGAACTGCTGGCAAGTGATTCACCCACTATTTTTCGTCACCGGCTGTCGGCAGGCCAGGGGCTGATTTGTAACAATATTCTGCATACGCGCAGCGCCTTTGAAGATGAGGAAGGAAGTTTGGGCCGGTTGGTCTATCGTGTGCGCTATTTTGAACGTATGAATTGAGCAAATTGAATAACTGGTATTAACCGACTATCACTTTAGTAGGGTCGAAATTATTAACAGGGACAATATATGATTTATCTAAGTGAGCTACTAATCCAGAATCCAGGCTTTGAGTCTTTTGAGGAGTTAGTGCAATTGATTGAAAGCAAGAAGGAAGGCGAGATTCATTTGAAGGTTGATATTAAACCTAATTATCCAGATACGCCGCCAAACTGGGAAGATAAGATTGAAGGCGCTTTTGCGGGTATACACTCTGTGATGGGCCCCAGTGTTGGTTGTACAGAAGAAGACTAGAGTTAAGTTAGTGTCAGTGAAAATATTATTGAGAGCAGAATATGAAGTTTATTGATGAAAATATGGGTATGAGAGATGCCGACAGTGGTGATGAGGCGGCGGGTGTCTCTGTTCAGCAACTAGAACAGGATCTGGCCAGGGCCCAGCAAGAAATTATCGAACTGCCTGCAGGTTTCCAACCTGTGCAGAAAGCGGTGATTCAAAATCGTATTGGAGAAATTCTGATAGATTTAAATCGTAAAGAAGACGCTTATGACATAGCCCGTGAAGCCTACGATGTCTTTGTGGCAGCAGAACAGTGGGAAGATGCAGTGCAATCCTGCAACGTTATGTTTCTTGCCGAACAACCTTATTCTCTTGCAGCTCTAGGGCAGGGTGTCTGGTTAGCGGTAACCTTTCCTATAGATGCCGAGTTAACGGTGGCCATGTTGCAACACATTATTGATGAAACTCCCGAAGATTCAGATGGTGCGGCTATTGCGGCGGTGACGGCAAGTTATGTTGTTGATATGCGTTCTCCTGAAGGCAAACAGCGCGATAATTTAATCTTGTTCACCAATCACATGCTGGGCACGGTGGCACGTCGTCATGGTGATGTATCAAAGCAGGAACAATTTGATTACTGGATGGAAAAGTTGGAGCTTAACGATCCATCTAAATTTTTAGTTCGATTGCGTAACATTGTCGATGTGCTTGTACAGGATGACTGGTGGGTAGATCGCGATGCGATCTGGGCTTCGCTTCCCGATCAATAGCTTGAGCACTCTGCACGAAGCATCTTTTCCGCTATGGCGGTGTTATAAAAGATCTCAAAATGCTCATTTACAAAATAGTAAACTGCGCTTTTTCGATGATTTATGCCTTGCCCTAACGAAAAATTTACATCGTGCAAAGCGCTCAAGATAATACTAAATACTGAACTTAATGGTGATTAACTAACGTATGTACTGGGAAGAAGACAAACAGGCCGAAAAAAAGTACACCACTGATGATGTGGTAGATCTGGTGTTTAGCATCCAGTGCAAATGTTTGCCAGTAGATCACGTTCATGCGTTGTCGGAGGCCGTACAAAAAATCCTGCCGTGGCTGAGTGAAGAACCAGCTGCGGGCATGCATTCTATACATGTGGCAGCATCAGGCAATGGCTGGTTGCGTCCAGAGAATCCTGACGAATTATTATATCTTTCACGCCGCACACGATTTGAATTAAGAGTGCCAGCGCATCGTGTTGAGGAGGCGCAGAAACTTGAAGGTCATACGTTGAATGTGGGTGGCCACTCTATTGATATTAAATCGGCGACCGTGCGTCCATTGAGTACAATCACTATATTGTTCAGCCGTTATTTGGCAACAGAAAACAATATGGAAGATGAGGAACAAGTTTTGGTATGGGTGTCTCAACAGTTAAATTTGTTGGGTATTAAGCCGCGTAAAATGTTGTGTGGTACCGAACATTCTATTCAAACCCCGGGAGGCCCTATTCGTACCCGCAGCTTGATGCTTGCCGATCTGGAGATTGAAGAGTC
>JAUVNZ010000152.1 GCA_030599435.1 Gammaproteobacteria bacterium
TATGATGCTTTGATAGTCACTGTGGCAAAAGAGAAAGACTGGGATATTGTTTCTGCTTTCGGTTTCGCATTGGGTTATCTGGGTGGTGGTCTATTATTTGCTGTCAATGTGGCTATGACGCTGTCTCCGGAAAGCTTTGGTTTGCAGGATGCTACAGAGGCCATTCAATTGTCATTTATTACTGTGGCCATTTGGTGGTTACTATTTTCATTACCACTCATGTTGGTGGTGAAGGAACAAAAATCACCAACAACAGTGTCAGGGTTAGCTGTTGTACGAGCAGGATATGTGCAGTTAATTGAAACGTTTAAACATCTTCGTAAGCTACGTGTTGTATTTCTCTTCCTGTTAGCGTACTGGCTGTACATCGATGGTGTGGACACCATAATACGTATGGCGGTGGATTATGGTTTATCTATAGGTCTTGAGCAGGAACATTTAATAACCGCGTTATTGATCACTCAGTTTGTCGGTTTTCCAGCGGCGTTAGGTTTTGGCATGTTGGCTAAAAAAATGGGGCCAGGAGGCGAGGGTGCAAAGCGTGGCATATTGTTGGCAATCGGAATTTATATTGCAGCAACCATTGGCGCCTTTTTTATGGATACGTCTCAGGAGTTTTATGCGTTAGCAGTTACTATCGGTTTGGTTCAGGGGGGTGTGCAGGCATTAAGCCGTTCGCTTTATGCGCGGTTGATTCCAACAAGTAAGTCCGCAGAGTTTTTTGGTTTTTATAATATGTTGGGTAAATTCGCCGCAGTGGTTGGGCCGTTAATGGTGGGTGTTGTAAGTCTTAGTACAGGTGATCATCGTCTAGGCATATTGTCGATTATTATTTTATTTATAGCCGGAGGATGGTTGTTGATAAAAGTGGATGTGGTTGCTGGAGAACAAGCTTCGAAAGAGCTTGAGTAAACTACCAATGACTAATGCTCATGACTAAGCTGATTGAATCCACAACAAAACGACTCAGGCTTAGGCAGTGGCAAAAAGATGATTTGCCAGTTTTTGCAAGGCTTAATGCAGATGCTGAGGTAATGAAATACTACCCTGAAACATTGAGCCAGTTAGAAAGTAATGATATGGCTGAAAGGTTTGAGGCGTTGCTGGAATACAATGGTTGGGGGTTTTGGGTAGTAGAAAATCTCGATGAAAAAAGGTTTATGGGTTTTGTTGGGCTAAATAAACCCACGTATGATTTACGAGTGTCTCCCTGTGTAGAAATCGGCTGGAAGCTCGCCAAAAAGTATTGGGGATACGGTTATGCAACCGAAGCAGCTAAAGCCTGCCTGGCAGTTGCTTTTGAAAAACTTGATTTACCTGAGGTTTATTCTTTTACATCCGTGTCGAATAAAAAGTCCCAGGCAGTCATGGAGAGGATTGGGATGATTAATATGGAACAAAATTTCGACCATCCTATGATGCCGAAAGGCAGTCCATTGAGAGAACATGTGCTTTATAAAATAGATAAAAAAAGTTGGATGGAAAATGATGCCTGATGTCACGATGTGTTTTGAAGGGTTAAATAATCTACAATAATCGTATGAGCTAAATGGAAAAGTTATCTCTAATGCCTCTAATACCTCTAGGGAAGTTTGCCTGACTAATATGAATAATCACGCTGGAAGTAGGCCCAGTGATCCACAGCCATTTATGGTTGGCACGTGGCATGTTGTGCCAGCAACGGGGCAAGTATACAGCGGGGATGAAGAAGTTAGGCTGGAGCCAAAAGCCATGGAGGTGCTGGTTTACCTGGCGCAGCATGCTGGCCAGCCGGTCACGCGTATGGATTTTGAAGATAATGTCTGGGCGGGCACGATAGTTAGTTATGACGCTCTCACGGTCATCATTAATAAAATCAGAAAAGCCCTTCACGATAATTCCCGTTAGCCTGAATATATTGAGACCCTGGCCAAGAAAGGCTATCGCCTGATTGCCCCGGTAGACTGGGGTGAAGCAGTTTCAGAGACTGCCGATTCCGGGGAAGCATCGTTAGCCGGTGTGGAAATAACCAGCGAAACAGAAAAAAAGCTCAGACTTTCGGGTGCTTTTTACCTCGTTATTGTTTTCCTGTTTTTATCTGTAGGTGGCCTGCTGTTATTGGTTGATAGCCCGGAGCCAGCTGCAGTAAAAAATGCCCCCACGCTGGCCCAGGAAAATATGTCTATTGCAGTACTGCCTTTCATTAACGCCAGCGGTGACCCTGCGCAGGATCACTTTGCTTCAGGTATGACGGAATACCTCATTACAGATTTATCTAAACTATCGAATTTATTCGTGATTGCCCGCTCGTCCGTGCGAAATTTCAATAGCGATTCTGTAAATGTACAGGATGTTAGTAAAGACCTGGGTGTACGTTATGTCATGACGGGCAGTATCTGGAAAAACAAAGATCAAATTCGAGTAATCGCGCACCTGGTCGACACCACCAACAATATCCAGGTCTGGGCAGACCGGTTTGACCGAAATCTTGATGACGTGATTGCTGTTCAGGATGAATTGACGCAAACCATTGTCTCCAAGCTTGCACTCAAACTAACGCATCAGGAAAAAGAACAGCTCAGCAGGCCAATCAACAAGAATTTTGCCGCTTATGATCTGGTGCTGGAAGGCCAGAAAGAATTTTTCCAACATACTAAGGAATCAATTTTAAGGTCACAGGAAATATATATGCAGGCGATAAACAGTGATCCTGAATATGCCCGTGCCTACAGCGCGCTATCTGTCGCTATGTCACGACAGGTTCAGCGCGGCTGGTCAGATTCACCTCTGGTAACACTGGATCGTGCAAAGGAGATTGCCAAAAAGGCCATCGAACTCGACGATTCCTTACCCCAGGCATACTGGGCGCTCAGTTGTGCGCACATGTATCGACAGGAGTTTAAAGATGCCGTAAGAGTAATGGAACAGGGGATAACAATAGCTCCGAGTTATGCGGACGGTTATGGTCTCCTGGCTCTTATTTATAACAATCTTGGCAAGCCAGAGCCGGCAATAGAGCTAATCAAAAAAGGTATGAAGCTGAATCCTTATTATACCTTTGATTATCCGTACAATTTAGGGAGAGCCTATTACGCGAGTGGGCGAATCAAAGAAGCTATTCCTTTATTACAGGAAGTACTGCAACGAAATGAAAATGCAATAGACCCACGCATGTTTCTGGCGGCCAGCTATGTTCAAAACGGACAAATCGATGATGCTCAATGGGAAATTGAGCAAATACTGGTTCTGAGTCCAGAAATTTCACTGAGTAAGCTTTCCCGGATGCGTTTAATAATGGATCCAAAGCTGGCCAGTGCGTACGTGGCAGATTTACGCAGGGCAGGAATGCCTGAATAGAACCTGAGTACTCCACCTGGTTGCCTTCTTTTTAATAAGCTTAAAAATCAATAATTTAATATCTTCTTAATAACTTTATGAGTCCATATTAAAACCATAAAAATATAAAAATAAGAACTTCCTAAGACTTTTCTAATAAGTTTTACCTTTAGCCCTACTAGTATTTACTTATCTATTGATGGGAGAACAATACACACAAGAGATGATTTTTATGTATAAAAACAAGGAGGATATTATGGAGAAGATAAAGAAAAATATTAGCCTGTTATTTCTAATGATTGCTGTTTCGCTGCTAGGCGCATGCGGCGATAAAAAAACACCGTCCAAAGCTCCAGAAAAACCAGCAGCCAAAGCTGAGGTTATGGCGCCTGCGACTCCTGACGTGGTTAGTTTTAAACAGGCGATGTTATACCCTGAAGGCGTGGACTGGGACGCCGACCGTAAACGATTCATGGTGACATCCATTCGCAAGGGCATTGTGGGCACAGTTACGGATGATGGCACTTATACGGTATTCGCCCAGGATCCACGTATGGTCTCTGCCGTTGGTATTCGTATCGATGCCGAGCGTGATCGAGTTCTGGTGTGTAACGCTGATCCAGGAGCCAGTGAATTCTCTACGCCCAAAACGACTGGAAAGCTGGCTGCACTGGCTGTATTCCAGCTTTCTACCGGTAAGCTGATTAAATACATCAATCTGGTGGAAGGGCTTGAAGGAAGCCATTTTTGCAATGACATTGTTATTGCCAAAGATGGTACGGCTTATATTTCAGACAGTTTCTCAACCATGATTCACAAGGTTACGCTTGATTACAAAACCTCTGTTTTTCTTGATAACAAAATATTTGGTGGTAAAGCATTCAACCTGAATGGCATTGTTATCAAAGACAACTACCTGTTGGTTGATAAATTTAATGAAGGCCTGTTGTTTAAAGTACCTTTGGATAATCCGGAGGCATTTAACCAGGTTAAAATTAACGAAAAGTTTGATGGTGCGGATGGCATGCTTTGGGCGCCTGACGGCTCGCTGGTGATTATCGCGAATAACAGCGCTCATGGCGGTTTCCCAAACGGTGTCGCTACCGACAAGACAGTTAAATTAACCAGTACAGATAATTGGGCAACTGCCCAGGTGGTCGGTAAGGCTGATACCGGTGACGTGTTTGCTACCACTGGCGTGGTTAGAGATGGTGAAATTTATGTCGTCTATGCTATGCTTCATGTGTTGTTCAATCCAAAAACTGAAAAACATATCGAAGAGTTTAAGATCGTAAAGCAAAAGCTGTAAGTTAACATTCCAGAAAGAAAAGGGGCTGGTGTAGCACTAGCCCCTTTTTTGTTTACGAATTATGTGTTGTCTTCTATTGGCTCGTTAGGAACCCTTCGTTGTACAAACTTCTTGTTTTGTAAA
>JAUVNZ010000082.1 GCA_030599435.1 Gammaproteobacteria bacterium
CTTCGTGGCCATCAAGGACCTACTGGTCAAGGCGGTCGATCGCATCGATGAGTTATATCAACAGGATAATCCAATCACCGGTGTGCCTACAGGCTGGACCGATTTTGATGAAAAAACCTCTGGCCTTCAGAAATCAGACCTAATTATTATCGCCGGCAGACCCTCTATGGGTAAAACCAGTTTTGCGATGAATATTGCCGAGAATGCGGCCATAAAAAGCAATCTGCCAACGGTGATATTTAGTATGGAAATGCCTGGCGAGCAACTGGCGATGCGAATGTTCTCTTCATTGGGTCGAATTGATCAACATAAGGTGCGGACCGGTAAGTTGGGGGATGAAGATTGGCCTCGCTTAACCTCTGCGGTGAGTCTGTTGGCTGAGGCACCGATGTATATTGATGATACGCCGGCGCTTTCTCCAAATGAACTACGCGCCCGTGCACGCCGTATTAAACGGGAACACGGTAGCCTGGGTTTGATAATTATTGATTACCTGCAATTAATGCAAGTAACTGGTACTAAAGAAAATCGCACTAACGAGATTTCAGAAATTTCTCGTTCCCTTAAAGCTTTGGCAAAAGAACTGGAGGTGCCAGTTGTTGCGCTGTCGCAGCTTAATCGTAGCCTGGAACAACGCCCCAACAAACGCCCAGTGATGTCTGACTTGCGTGAGTCAGGAGCCATCGAGCAGGATGCTGACGTAATAGCATTTATTTATCGCGATGAAGTTTATAATGAAGACAGCCCGGATAAAGGCATCGCTGAAATTATTATTGGCAAACAACGTAATGGGCCAATTGGTACTACACGACTGACCTTTATTGGCCAGTACACTCGTTTTGAGAATTATATTCATGACATCTATTCAGATGACGAACCCTATTCACAAATGGGTGCCTCTTAGTATGGTAGCAAACAGTATGGTGCGAAAGGCATGACACGTGCGGCCCGTGCCGTTATCAATTTAAGTGCCCTGCAACATAATCTGCAACGAGCCAGGACTGCCGCACCTCGTTCCCAACAATTTTCAGTCATCAAAGCGAATGCATATGGCCATGGTCTGGTGCCAGTGGCGCAGGCGTTAGAAGATACCGATGGTTTTGGTGTTGCTAGCATCGAAGAAGCCCTGGAATTAATTACCGCTGGAATTAAACAACCTCTCCTCTTACTGGAAGGTTTTTT
Organism: Gammaproteobacteria bacterium; assembly: GCA_030599435.1. The sequence goes on from JAUVNZ010000082.1 coordinate 1,183, forward strand.
TCATGACGACGAGCTTAAACAGATTTTGCAGCATGATATTCAGATTGTTGTTCATCATGAACAGCAAATCGCAGCTTTGGAAGCAATGTCAGCCAAAAACACCTCCAGTCAGAAATCCATTTTAGTTTGGTTAAAAGTTGACACTGGCATGCATCGCCTTGGTTTTGAGCCTGATGAAGTCTCAACAGTGTATCAACGTTTAATGGCTTGCGATGTTGTTAAAAAACCATTGCGACTCATGACGCATCTTGCGAATGCAGATGATATGCATAACAACACCACTCAACAGCAGATAGAATTATTTGAATCCGTGTTAGTAGAAGAGAGTGAGAATGAAAATGTTGAGCGAAGTATTGCTAATTCGGCAGGCATTCTTGGCTGGATGGGAAGTTATAGCGATATAGCTCGTCCCGGTATTTTGCTTTATGGCATTTCGCCATTTTTAAATGAGACTGGCGCAAAACGAGGCTTGTTACCGGTTATGACCTTATGCAGTGAGCTCATTGCAATAAAACAATGCCAGAAGGGTGATGCTGTTGGTTATGGTGGCGACTGGGTTTGCCCGCAAGACATGTCAGTGGGTGTTGTTGGTATTGGGTATGGCGATGGTTATCCCCGACACGCTGCCGTAGGAACGCCGGTGCTAGTTGATGGTAAACGGGTGCCTTTGGTGGGGCGTGTCTCCATGGATATGATTTGTGTCGATTTGCGCGAATGCCCAGATGCAAAAGTTGGTAGTGATGTTGTTTTGTGGGGCGAAGGCTTACCCGCAGAAGAAGTGGCCGATTCTGCATCGACCATTGCTTATGATTTATTTTGCGGCGTCACTTCACGTGTGCCTCGTGAATATGAGAACGAGAGTGGGTGAAAGTAATGGCTAAAGTAAAAATTGCTTATGTCTGTAGCGACTGTGGATCAGATTATCCCAAGTGGCAGGGGCGCTGTGATGATTGTGGCGAGTGGAACACGCTGAAAGAATTTCGAACAGGAAGCACAAGCGCCAAAAAAAGTGGTAGTGAGTTCAAAGGTTATGCAGGAAGTTTATCCGAAGTAAAAATATTGGGTGACATTGATCTTACCAATGTGCCGAGATTGAGTTCTGGTGTAGAGGAGTTTGACCGGGTATTAGGCGGTGGCATGGTGCCAGGTTCTGCCATTCTTATTGGCGGTCATCCGGGTGCAGGCAAGAGTACTTTATTGTTACAAGTACTGTGTCGCATGGCTAAAACACAGCCAGCACTTTATGTTACAGGTGAAGAGTCTCTGCAACAGGTGGCAATGCGTGCGCAACGGCTGGGATTGCCTACAGATAGTTTACAGATGTTAAGCGAGACGAGTGTTGAAGCTATTTGCGCCGTTGCCGAACAACAACTACCCAAACTTATGGTGGTAGATTCTATTCAGGTTGTCAGCCAGGAAGATGTGCAGTCGGCACCCGGTGGTGTTGCGCAGGTACGTGAGTGTGCAGCGTATTTAATCCGTTATGCAAAATTAACCAATACTATATTGATATTGGTCGGACACGTTACCAAAGATGGTTCTCTTGCTGGTCCCAAAGTGCTGGAACACATGATTGATTGTTCTGTTATGTTGGAAAGCTCAACTGATAATCGTTATCGCACATTGCGTGGTGTTAAAAATCGTTTTGGCGCGGTTAATGAAATTGGTGTTTTTGGTATGACAGAAAAAGGTCTGCGTGAAGTCAAAAATCCTTCAGCAATTTTTCTGTCCCGCGCTACTGAACCCGCCGCTGGAAGCGTGGTCATGGTGGTGTGGGAGGGTACGCGACCTATTCTTGTGGAAATGCAGGCCCTGGTGGATGACAGTAACTTCGGTAATCCGCGTCGACTAGCTGTTGGTGTAGATCAAAACCGTTTGTCTATGTTGTTAGCGGTTTTGCATCGTCATGGTGGTGTGCAGGTGGGTGACCAGGATGTTTTTGTCAATGTGGTCGGTGGCGTCAAGGTCATGGAAACCAGCGCAGACCTTACACAATTGTTAGCCATTGTATCCAGTTTACGAGATCGTCCATTAGCTTCGGATTTAGTGGTGTTTGGCGAGGTAGGTTTATCTGGTGAGATACGTCCAGTTCCCAGTGGTCAGGAGCGTTTAAATTCAGCGGTTAAGCATGGCTTCAAACGCGCCATTGTACCTGAAGCCAATGTTCCTAAAAATGGAGTAAAGGGAATGGAGATTGTTGGCGTGCGTACACTGGCTGCGGCCCTGGCAACTGTAGAATAGGCGACAGTTGAATAGCTTGATAAATTAGTCTGGAGTAGGACTGTGGCCTAATTCGGATAGTTCACGGTTAATAATATCAGTATCGCCGATATTGAGTTCCAGCAGACGGCGTAAGTGTGAAATGCTATCCAGATCTATATGCTCACACTTGAAACCGACCCGTCTCTCTCCTATGTGCGTGACAGAAACTTCCATACGAATAACAGTATCTTCATTGTCCGCAAATAATTCTGTTATGTAATGATCGCCAATGTCAGCTTCCCATATTTTAGGTACCGTGATTAACAGGCCTTTCAGGGAGATATCGATAAGTTTACTTTTCCATAGGCCTTTATCGCTAATAAGGCTGACTTCTGTATCAAATTCGATTCGGGAGAATCGGCGTTTATTTTTTGAAGGTGCATTGGCATTCATGGCGACTATTTATTGTTGGTATTGTATTTATTATAGGATCCAGAGTGTGGTGTTAAAACACCACACTCTGATGATTATCACCCAAGTAATTTTTCTAGCACATGCTGATACATCACCGACAGTTTATCTAGATCATCCACGGCTACACATTCGTCAACTTTGTGAATAGTGGCGTTAAGGGGGCCGAGTTCAACGACTTGCGCACCGGTGGGTGCAATAAAACGACCGTCGGATGTGCCGCCAGCAGTAGAGAGCTCAGTATCGCTACCTTGCACTGCTTTAACCGCAGAGCAGATAGCATCGACAAGCGCACCACCAGGAGTGAGGAAAGGTAAACCAGAAAGAATCCAGTCTGTTGTGTACTTTAGTTTGTGAGTTTTGAGTATCGATTCAACGCGTTCCTGTAATTGTTCCTGTGTGGTTTCGGTGGAATAACGAAAGTTAAATACAATTTCCACGTCACCGGGAATTACGTTAGTCGCACCTGTGCCTCCATTGATATTAGAAATCTGGAAGGTGGTGGCTGGGAAAAATTCATTGCCGTTATCCCAACTTTCTGCTGTGAGTTCAGCAAGAACTGGCGCTACACTATGAATAGGATTTTCTGCATGGTGTGGATAGGCAACATGGCCTTGCACTCCATGTACGGTGAGCACGCAGCCCAATGAACCACGGCGGCCATTTTTAATCACATCGCCTACTGTGCAAGTGCTGGAAGGTTCACCCACTAAACAGCCTTCCATTTTTTCACCACGGTCTTCGAGATATTCCACGACTTTTACGGTGCCGTTAACAGCGGGGCCTTCTTCATCGCTGGTGATCAGGAAACCGATAGAACCTTTGTGGTCTGGATTTTCTTCAATAAATCGTTCGCATGCAGTGACCATGGCCGCAAGACTGCCTTTCATATCGGCAGCGCCACGACCATATAACATGCCATCTTCTATAGTGGGCTCAAAAGGCGGGCTGGACCATTGTTCTTCCGGACCAGTGGGTACGACGTCAGTATGTCCGGCAAAGGCATAGAGGGGTGCACTGTCACCACGGCGCGCCCAGAAGTTGTCTACATCTTCAAAGCGCAGACGTTCAATCTGGAAACCAATGGCTTCCAGACGTTGTATCAAAACTTCCTGGCAACCGGCATCTTCGGGGGTAACCGAAGGCCGTGATATCAGGTCTTTTGCCAGTTCGATCGTTTCAGAAAGAGTGTCGGACATTTCCTGTTACCCTTAAAACTATATAACTTAAAACAGTGCTTTATATTCGGCTGGTTTAAATCCTACGTGTATTTTCTTCTTGTAGGTCAGCACCGGCCGCTTAATCAATGTTGGATTGGCTAACATTAATGTGATTGCCTTGCCTTCGTCCACTGTTTCCTTATCTTTATCCGATAATTGTTTCCAGGTAGTGCTGCGTTTGTTGAGCAAAACTTCCCAACCGACATCCTTCACCCATGCGTGCAGGTCCTTTTTATCCAGGCCATCGACTCGAAAATCATGGAAGCTATAGTCGAAGCCTTCTAATTCCAGCCATTTTCGTGCCTTACGTACCGTATCGCAGTTTTTAATACCGTAGAGTGTGGTCACTGTTTGTAATGTGCCGGTATTTAGATATCACGAAGCAGTTCGTTAATACCGACCTTGCTACGGGTTCTTTCATCGACCTTTTTAACAATCACTGCGCAATAAAGGGAGTAGCTACCATCTTTTGAGGGCAGATTGCCGGAAACCACCACCGAACCGGCAGGGACACGACCATAGCTGAATTCGCCTGTTTCACGATCATAGATCTTGGTGCTTTGACCAATATATACACCCATGGAGATGACAGAGCCTTCTTCGACAATCACGCCTTCAACCACTTCGGATCGTGCACCAATAAAGCAGTTGTCTTCAATGATGGTGGGTGCTGCTTGTAGTGGCTCGAGTACACCGCCAATACCAACACCACCAGAGAGATGAACATTTTTGCCAATTTGTGCACAAGAGCCAACAGTCGCCCAGGTATCGACCATGGTTCCGCTATCCACATAAGCGCCAATATTGACATAAGAGGGCATCAATACAACGCTGGGTGCGATGTAAGAACCCTGGCGTACACTGGCAGGTGGTACTACCCGTACACCGGATTCGCGAAAGTCGCGTGCGTTATAGTCTGCATACTTGGATGTCACTTTGTCGAAGTAGTTAGTAAAGCCGCCTTTCATGAATTCGTTGTCATTAATTCGGAAAGATAGCAGTACGGCTTTTTTTAACCACTCGTTAACAACCCATTCACCGTCTTTTTTCTCAGCAACACGAAGTTCACCACTATCCAGTAGGCGAATGGCTTCGGTGACATATTCTTTTACGTGTGTTTCTACCTTGCGAGGCGTGATCTCGGCACGGCTTTCAAAAGCTTCTTCGATGACTTTTTTCAGGTCGGTCATTTCAAACTCCAATCTTTTCGTTAAGTTTAATTATTTTATGTTAGTTAATTCTATTAGCTAAGACTATTAGTTATAAAGAAGTAACGTAGCTACGAATACGCTGGGCAGCGTCTATACATTCTTCTATTGGCGCAACCAGTGCCATACGAATTCGGTTGCTACCGGGATTTATGCCATGCGCTTCTCGGGATAGATAACTTCCCGGCACCACGGTTACATTCTGTTGTGCAAATAAATCACGAGCGAAGTCTTTTTCCGTCATTCCATTAACGGTTGGCGTTTCTGGCCATAGGTAAAAAGCTGCTTGAGGGTGTTGCACATTTAATACCGGTGATAATATTTCCATCACGGCATCAAATTTTTCCCGATACTGTTTACGGTTTTCTACGACGTGTTTTTCATCTCCCCAGGCTTTAACGCTGGCTGCTTGTGTTGGAGGTGACATAGCACAACCCTGGTAGGTGCGATAAAGCAAAAATTTTTCCAGTATCCCTGCATCACCGGCAACAAAACCAGAACGCAAACCGGGCAGGTTAGAACGTTTTGATAAACTATGAAAAACTACGCAGCGTTTGAAATCATTTCGCCCCATTTTTTCAGCAACTTCCAGCAAACCTGTCGGTGGATTGTTTTCATCAAAGTAGATTTCGGAATAACATTCATCCGAAGCGATAATGAAATCGTGTTTATCGCTTAATTCTATGAGTTTGTGTAACGTTTCTTCATTGATGACAGCGCCAGTGGGATTACCCGGTGAGCATAAGTACACTAA
>JAUVNZ010000003.1 GCA_030599435.1 Gammaproteobacteria bacterium
AAAGATACAGATTCATTGAAACGTGGTAAGCAGCATAATATGGCCATATTGTTTTGCGATATACGTCAATTTACGACGTATGCCGAAAGTATACCTCCCGAAGAAGTTTTGCTGTTTTTAAACGCGTATTTTACCAAAATGGCTGATCTGGTTTCGGAGCATAGTGGAGTTGTTAATAAATTTATGGGTGATGCGATACTCGCTGTTTATGACTTTGAAAGTTGCGAGAGTCCATCAGAAGATGCGTTTATAACAGCGCTGGATATTCTCGAGCACTCACAGGCGATAGTGCTAAGTGATGACAGAACTATTGAAATAGGAATTGGTATTCACTACGGACCCGCAGCAGCTGGTGTGTTAGGTTCTACTGATCGTTATGAATATACTTATATCGGTGATGCGGTGAATACAGCGAGCAGATTGGAAGGATTAAGTAAACGTTTGGGTCATCAGGTGATTGTGTCATCAGATGCTTTTGAAAGATTGTCAAAAGAGTCTCAGTCTAAGCTGACGGACCTGGGTGACCACAGAGTGCGCGGTAAGAATGATCTGGTGCATATTTACGGCGCTGCGAAAAATGCCTAGTTGTTAATTACTGATTAGCAGTAAGCGTTAAAGGGCTTTTGTTATTGGAATAATCAGGCAGGTTGACCCATAGTAAGTTCACGCAGTACAAAGTTCTTCAAATCCATGTCGAATGCTTTTGGGTCAATTACTTTGGTTATCTCCAGAGAATCTATATGCTCACCGTCATCCTCTTCCGCTTTTTCTGCGGCCTCATTGATCATCGCTATATTAACGATTCTTGGCGGTAGGAAGGTTTGATTCTTTGAGTTTTTGATGAGCATTACGCTGGGAGATAATCTGTTTTTCTCAGGAACCGTGATGACGATACCTGTTTCGCCTGTACTTAATTCCACGGCGCTTCCGATAGGATAAATTCCCAGGCACTGTATAAATTGTTCAACAATGGTTGGGTCAAAAAGGTCATTGCGCCATTCGTACATATGTTTTAAGGCGTCAGAGCATGTAATCGGTGGTTGGTTGGCGAGGCCTGTTGTCAGTGTGTCGTACATATCGATAACGGCTACTATTTTTGAAAATAGTCCTATGTCTTCACCTTTTAGCTTGTTGGGATAACCGCTTTCGTTAGAGCGTTCATGGTGGTGCTGTGCGACACTAATAGCGCTATGCGGGATGCCGTTGACCTTGGATAGCATTGTGGCGCCCAGACTACAATGGCTGTGTAATATTTCCTGATCTTCCCTGGTAAGATTGCCTCTCTTATTCAATATATCATCGGGAATTTGTGTTTCACCAACGTCGTGAAGTAAGGCAGCAACACCCAGTTCATACATTTTTGTTTTATCAAATCCCAGGTGGCGAGCAAAAGTCAGACTTAATACACAGGTATTAATAGAATGTGTTTCAAGATTTTCGTTGGAAGCTTTTATGTTACTGAAAAGTGTCAATGTATTAGGGTTTCTGAAGATACTGTCAACAAGCGGTGTGACGGAAGTGCTGACCTCGGTCATGGAAATATTCTTACCCAGACGGGTGTCGCCAAAAAATTTATTTACCCGAGATTGAGAATCTTTATAAACCGTTTTGGCATATTCATATTCTTCTTCAAAAGTTTTTACGTATGGTTTGGGTTTTCGTTTGACGTCAAGCTCCATCTTGGGTTCGCTAGCCATCACGGTCCCCTTGGTGATGGGGACCTTACTTTTCTCGACATCTACAAAAACGAATTTGCAGAGTTCTACTATTTTGTTCAATTCAGCTTCATTAGTGATGCGAAAACCCTGGAAGAGAAACGGAGTCTCTATCCAGGGGCGGTCGAGTTCAGAGACAAACATCCCTACGGCCAGATCCTTAATGTCTAGTTTCTTTTTCATGCGCTCACAGCGTACATATTAGCCCGAATTGAGCCATTTCTTTTGATCATTCCCATACAGTATAGTTTCGGCGCAGAATGTGGAATATTTAGGAAAATTTGTACAATTTTCAGTGATTTGGCGGAATTTTAGGCACTTTATTCAGGTGGTTTCAGGACTTAACTGCTTGTTGTTAATGGGGAAAATATAGTCGATTGTCGGCTTTCCAAAAGGGCATCTGGTTGATAATGGATACAGTGATTGATTTTCTTAGGCACGGAGAGCCCGTTGGGGCTAGTACGTACCGTGGTAATGGCATTGATGACCCATTGAGTGAAAAAGGCTGGTCTCAAATGTGGAGCGCGGTGGGAGATCACTGTCCATGGGACGTCGTTTTATGCTCTGCTCTGTCGCGATGTAAACAGTTTGCGGAATCCCTGGCAAAAAAACACTCAATTCCCGTAAAAGTGGAAAACAGATTCAAAGAAGTGGGTTTCGGTTCCTGGGAAGGGCGAGAAAGAAAAGAAATCCAGAAAAACAATACGGATGAATATGAGGCCTTTTATCGGGATCCAGTTAAGTGTCGCCCTGCCGGGGCAGAACCTTTGGCTGAATTTGAAAATCGTGTATCTGCTGCATTTGAGGACATGCTGGAAACATTCTCAGGCCAGCATATTTTAGTTGTTACCCATGCAGGAGTGATTCGGGCGGCAATGATGTCCATTTCACAGAAGTCAGCTGTTGAGGTCTATGGCATGAAAGTGAGTAACGCCAGTTTTACTCGATTTCGTCATACTGAGTCTGGAACAAAGCTGGAATTTTCTAACCGCAATGCTTTGTCTAATTCCAGGTAAGTTATGTGTTCAACCTGGAAATAACATTGACTACGGTGTTTGTTAATTTAGCCAGATCTTCATCGTTAATGATGAAAGGCGGCATCAGGTAAACCAGTTTGCCAAATGGACGAACCCATACTCCGGCATCAACAAAATCCTGAGTTATGGATTTCATATCAACTGGCTGTTTCATTTCAACAACACCGATGGCTCCCAGTACGCGCACATCTTCGACAAAAGAAAAATCTTTACAGGGGGCGAGACCTTTTTCCAGATTTCTCTGGATGCGTTGAATGTTTTCCTGCCAGGGAGATTCAAGTAATAAACGAATACTGGCCGATGCGGTTGTACAGGCAAGGGGATTGGCCATGAATGTCGGCCCATGCATGAATACACCAGGGTCTGACTGGCTAATGGTGTCTGATATTTCTTTTGTGGTCAGCGTTGCAGCCAGTGTTAAATAACCGCCAGTTAATGCTTTACCGATACACATGATATCGGGTGAAATTTCTGCGTGTTCACAGGCGAACAATTTGCCGGTTCGGCCAAAGCCTGTTGCGATTTCATCCAGTATCAATAACACATCATAGCGATCACATAACTCGCGTGCTTTTTTTAGATAGTCTGCAGAATAGAACCACATGCCGCCAGCACCCTGTACGATGGGTTCTAAAATCACAGCCGCTGTCTTGCTGGCATGCTCATTGAGCGTTTGTTCAAGAGAAGCGATATCATTTTCGTTACAAGGCTGACCAAACCGACACTGTGGTTGTTCTGCGAAATAATTTTTTGGTAAGGCGCTACTAAAAATTGTGTGCATGCCCGTTTCTGGATCACTGACTGACATCGCACCAATCGTATCGCCATGATATCCAGAGCGAAGACTAATAAAATGCTGACGCTGTGGTTGGCCTTTAGCATGCCAGTATTGAATGGCCATTTTTAATGCTACTTCAACAGATACGGAGCCCGAGTCGGAAAAGAATACTGTTTGCAGTGGATCAGGGGTGATTTCAATGAGTTGTTTGGTGAGTTCAACGGCGGGCTTGTGTGTGAGCCCGCCAAACATGACGTGGGACATTTGTTGAATTTGCTGCTCCAGTGCTTTGTTAATATCAGGATTGTTGTATCCATGAATAACACACCACCAGGACGACATGCCGTCGATTAACTCTCTGCCATCATCTAACGTGAGGCGTACACCATTCGCTGATTTCACCGGGTAAGCAGGCAAATCTGGGTTCGTTGCGCCCTCCCTGGAGCTCTTCATTGAGCTGTAAGGATGCCAGATGTGTTCCTGATCAATCCTTTGAATATCGCTGGGTTTGTTCATGCTTGCATCATATCTCGAATCGCACTAATCCTGATAAAAACTATGGTTTTTCTATTTTTGTGCCGGTATTCATTTTAAAAGCCGGTATTTATGTAATATTGGCGCTTATTTTCTGGGGCAATGGAACTTTCTGGACGATAGACTAACCTAACGAAACAGTGTTTTAATAGTTTGTAGTTTATTTCAATTCGTCTGACTAAATGAAAAAAATTACCCGAACCTTTCATCTCTTGCTTACACTTTCTCTGGTGCTATTGCCCATGCGTGCAGTTTTGGCGGATTTTAGCGTTATGCCCATGGGAGTCGAAATGGGAGCTGAAATGCAGGTAGCAGATCACCATGCGGGCGCTCAAAGCCATCATGATGATGTTGATTTTATTGTTGCCAGTACGCATCACGAAATGCTGATGGCTGAACACGCGCAAGTGGATAAAACATCGACAGATTGCCATGATCACAGCATGACAGATTGTGAAGCTTGTGCACTTCATTTTGCTTTGAAGAAAGATAGTGAAATTAGCGAATTATTCTTAACTCCAAATCTGTACACTGATTATAGTGTGCCTGTAGTTACCCTCTTTTTACCTGGCAATATTCGTCCGCCCATTCAGTAGTTTCTCCCGGGGATTAATCCCTTTTTTGCTGGCAGACAGTTTTAACATTTTTGCCATAATTCCATATCTATTATTAGTTGTGCCCTGAATTTTATGGGTGATTGAGATTATTTGTTACGGGTTATATCCGAGAGATTTGTACTGGATAAATCCGAATCAAAGGAAAAATTATGAAGAAATCAGATCAGGAACCGAAAAGGGATTCCAGCCGATCGGCTGAAAATGTGAGTCGGCGCGATTTTTTACGCCAGACGGCAGCAGCAGCAGGTGGCGCTGTGGCAGCGTCCACAGCGATAGCGGCAGCAAGAGCGGAAGAAGTGGCGGCTGGGGCTAAGGCGGCAGTTGGTAGGAGTATGGATCACGCAAGCATGGGCCATGATATGAACAAATATGGCTCGATGATGTTTATGGATGGCCACAGCATGAAACCGGGCCAGGTGATTGAGCCCCCCGGTTCGCCCTCACCGGAAGAAGTTAAATACAAAGTGTTTGATGTGGATGTGCGCATTATTGAACATGAAATTCTACCGGGTATTAAATCGCATATGTTTGCTTTTAATGGCCAGGTGCCTGGACCAGAGTTTCATGTTAACGAAGGTGACTGGATACAGGTGAATTTCACTAACCACACCGAAGAGATGCACACTATCCACTGGCACGGCATAATTTTGCCGTACACTATGGATGGCGTGCCCATGGTTACACAGGACCCAGTACATCCGGGCGATACCTTCGTATATCGCTTCCAGGCCAAGCCAGCGGGTACGCATTGGTATCACTGCCACTGGAGCACCCCTTTGCATGCTGCATCGGCCATGCACGGCGCTTTTATTGTTCATCCAAAAAAAGAAACCCTTAAAAAACGTTTTCCCTACAGCCGTGACTACATCATGATGCTGGAGGCCTGGGATACTGATTTTATTCGTGAAGAAATGAATGGTCTATTGGAAGGGATGAAGGAAGTTAACCTGCTTATATCGCAGGGTAAGCTGGATTATAAAACCCACGGTTTTTTTAAGGACTACACTGAATTTAAACAGGCGGTGGAAAGTGGTGAGTACGTTGCCCCTTATCTACAGAGCCGTTCCTCGGGCGTTGAAATCAATCCTAACTTTTTTGCCATTAACGGAAAATCCTACCCCGCCACTAAACGCATCGGTATTAAACAGGGAGAATGGATTCGGATACGTCTGATTAATGCCTCCGGCCTAACACACCATATGCATTTGCATGGCCATGATTTCTGGTGGGTAGCGCAGGATGGTAATAATTTGTCTGATCCACGCAAGATCAACACCATTCATGTGGAACCCGGTGGTACTTACGACATTATGATCCATGGTGACAACCCAGGTTTCTGGACTTTCCACGATCATAAAACCACGCAGGTGCGTAATAACGGCATTTATCCTGGTGGTATGTTAACGGTGTTGGCGTACGAAGATTTTGAGCCAACGTACACACCTTCTGTATCAGTGGATCAATAGGAGGATGCGACAATGAAAAATTTAACAGTAGTAAATAGTTTGTTGTTGGCCATTATCGCATCGGTAGTTACACCAGCCGTGCTTGCGCTGGAGGTGGATAGGGAAGTTTTACCGCGCATCCAACTTGGTGGTCGAATCATGTCCAGTGTTGATGTGGTGGATCTGGATTCAGATCCCAATGCAGATACGAATATTAATCTGGAAGATTCCAGTTTGTTGCTGCGATTTGATAAACGTATGTACAGCGATGGAGTGGCAGGCGCAACGATTGGTTTTACAGAAAATAAAGATGCAGTTGCGTTTCATCAGTTAAACGGTTTTTACTGGAATCGTGATTATGCAGTGACAATTGGCCGTAGCCGCTTACGAAATACATTGTTGGAAATGCCGCTGATGCGTGACGATGATTTGCTTGCTTACACACACGTGGGAAATGCTTCGTCCGATGAGGAGTTTGACCAGATTTTTGGTAACCTTGTATCTTTTGATTTATTTATCGATCAGAAAATACAGCGTGTTGGTTTATGGGTAGGAACCCGTCGTAATGATACGTATATCGTTTATGCGAATGCACCCAATGGGTTTGATAGCATGGGGGCGAGTTATATCTACGAGCAACCAGAAGATCTGCGTTACGTAAAACGTTTGCGTCACGCTGGTTTAGTGGTTGATGGGCAGAAAGTGGAAACCACCGCGGGTGAAGAGTGGAGTCTCGCACTGATTGCAGGTGCAGAAGCTAACCTCAATATAGACCCACGTCGCAGTTGGTCACTGGCCGGACAGGCTATAGTGAACCAGGGTGTGAGTGATTCTCCTGTGGTGGCCAATCTGGCTGCTAGTGAGTCCACCAGTATGGTGCTGTCTTTACGATATACCGGCCGGCCTAAATTACTAACACGTTATCAGGCTGGTTTGACGTTTGCGCACAAGGACTATGCCGATATCAGTAAAGGAAGTCAGTGGAGCGTGGTGTCTAGCGCGTTTTACCGACTCGGTCAGGGTGTGGATTTACTTGCGCAACTTTCCTATACCGATTATGGCGATGGTCTGGGTGGGGGTAATGATGCCGTGGCGCAAATAGGCATGGCGTTTAGTTTCGATGCGATGTTTAATGACAACATTGGGGAGCGAGATTCCATACTTAATCTTGAACACGGGTATATTCAATAATGGATTTTATATCTCTTCATTACCGTACGGGGTAGTGAAAAAATAAAACATGGAGATAAAATGATCGAAATTATTCCTAACTGGCATCCGATGTTTGTGCACTTCACAGTGGGGCTGTTATCCATCGCTGTTTTGTTGTCTGTTGTGGCGCAATTTATATCAGCGGGTAAATTAAGAGAACAATACCAGTTAGTTGCGTCATGGAATTTGTGGATAGGCGCTGGTTTTACTGTGTTGACCGTTGTGGCCGGCGTATTGGCTTACAATTCTGTAGCACATGATACGCCGTCACACGAAGCGATGACGTTGCATCGCAACTGGGCGCTGGTGACGGCCGCTCTGTTTATCGTATTGGCAATCTGGTCATGGCGGCGTGTCAAAGCGGGTGAAGGACTGAATACAATGTTGTTGGTAGCCCTGTTAGTGGGCAGTGGTTTATTGATTTCAACCGCATGGCTCGGTGGTGAAGCGGTGTATCGGCATGGGTTGGGAGTGATGTCTTTACCCAAAACTGATTCACACGATCATGACCATGCTAGCGGTGCAGATCATAGTGATGATTCTGGTATGGCAGATACTCATGATAATAGTGACGGCCATCATGATGTGAAAAAGGTTGATGATCATCATGACAAGCCTATTCATGATAATAGTGACGGTCACCATAATGATGGTTCTACTCACTAATTCCTGGAACCGGATATGATATACAGAAATATTTTATTGTTGATTTTTGTTTTTGGGCTGGTCGCCTGTGAGCAAGAAAAGGCCGTTATCGAATTGACGGCGTCTAAAGTGCCTCAACGTCAATATGATGCGAGTCAGTTATCGTTAGGTAAAAAGGTTTATCAAACCAATTGTGCGAGCTGCCATGGTGGTCAGGCACAGGGTGATGCTAACTGGCGGAAAAAAGATGCCGATGATCACTATCCTGCACCACCATTAAATGGTTCTGGTCATGCATGGCATCATTCCACGGCAGTGCTTAGTGATGTCATAAGTAACGGTAGTGTTCCGGGCAAAGGGAAGATGCCTGCATGGAAGGGCAAACTAAATGAGCAAGAAATTAACGCGGTGATTGTTTGGTTTCAATCTTCATGGCCGCAATCTTTGTATGAAGCCTGGTATGGTATGCAACAGCGCGGCCGTTAGCATAGAATATATATAAGTAATGGTCGGTTCATGAATTGAGGAGAAAGAACTATGTATGGTTTTCATGTCACAGTATCCGGTGGTTTTGATGAAGTAATTCAAAAAGCCACTGAGGCGTTACAGACCGAAGGCTTTGGTGTGCTAACGACGATCGATGTCAAAGCAGCATTGAAAGAAAAAATTGATGTAGACCGTAGGCCCTACACCATACTGGGTGCGTGTAATCCAACACTGGCCAATCAGGCTATCAATGCTGAACCGGACATTGGTTTATTGTTGCCCTGTAATGTTTTGGTGCGCGAAGAAGAAGATGATTCCATCACCGTCGCCTTTATGGACCCTAAGGCAGTGCTGGGTCTGGTGGAAGGTGATGAAGTGGCGCCCCTGGCTCTGGAAGTGCGCGGCAGGTTAGAGCGTGTACGGGATCTACTGGCCACAGATTGATGTATTGCGGTAGAAATTGCCAATGATGCCGCCGCAAGTCAGCATCGTTTTACCCGTACGGAATGCGGTAGACACATTGGGTGAGTGTATGCAGTCCATTGCTCATCAAAGTTTCGAAGATTATGAAGTATTGGTAATTGATGACGGTTCTGTTGATGGCTCCTCAGAACTAGTATCTCGCCTCGTAGAACAAGATAAACGTATAAAACTCTTCAAACAGCCACCGTTGGGACTGGTTGCAGCACTCAATCGTGGATTGTCAGAAGCCAAAACTCCGCTAGTTGCTCGCATGGATGCAGATGATGTTATGTATCCCGAACGTTTAGCAAGGCAACTTGCATTTATGACGGAACATCCCGATATAGATTTGGTTGCTACACAGGTACGGTTGTTCCCGGATGAGAAAATCCAGGCAGGTTATGCAGAATATGTACGTTGGCAAAACAGTTGTTTGTCACCGGAAGAGATCAATAAAGAAATTTTTGTGGAGTCACCGTTTGTTCATCCCAGTGTGATGTTTCGGCGTACAGTTATATCTGCGATAGGCGGTTATCGTGAAGGCGACTTCCCAGAAGATTACGATTTATGGTTTCGTTTAATGCGATCGGGTATTCGCATGGCCAAGCTTGCCGAAATATTGCTGGACTGGCGTGAGAGTGAAGGACGATTATCGCGCGTTGATCCCCGTTGTTCACGTGAGGCATTTGATCGTTTGCGGGCAAGTTATTTGGCCAGTCATTTGCGTGCACGTATAAAATCAAATGATGCTATGCAACATCGTCCACTGGTATATTGGGGCGCAGGTCGTAAAACCAGACGGCGGTCAAATTTATTGATAGAAAAAGGGTTTGCACCTGCAGCATGGGTTGATATTGATGAGCGCAAAATTGGTAATTTGTTACAGAGTGTACCGGTGGTGTCGCCAGACTGGTTGGTTGGTCAAAAGAATAAACCATTTGTATTGTCATATGTGGCTAATCATGGTGCGAGAGATGATATCAGTCAGAGTTTAAATGCCATGGGATATTGTCGCGGGGATGATTATTTAATGGTTGGTTAAACACGGCTGATGTCAGGAGCCTGCTAAACTAGTAGAATGAAGGAATAGAAATAGAAGGTTTTGAAGGAGGTTAGTTTATGTCAACAACACAAACAAAATATTATGTTGAAAAAATGAAATGTGATGGTTGTGTAGAAAGCTGTAAAAAAGCTTTGGTGGATGTATTGGGATTTGAGAGTGCCGAGTTTGATTTTAAGACGGGTACAGGAATTGTTACGGGAGATGTTGATCCACAGGCTGTTTGTCTGGCATTAACATCTGCGGGTTATCCTGCGGTTGTTAACAGTGATAGCTAACAGGGACAGTTAATAAAGGTTGAATGATGTTGTCTGAACAACAATCTAATGATGTGCGCTTGTCCATAGGGGGTATGAGTTGTGCCGGTTGTGTGTCGACGGTAGAGGAGGCTTTACAAGGTGTGCCTGGCGTTACAGAGGCCAGCGTTAATTTTGCTGACCATACCGCGACTGTAAAAACGGATGTAGCACCAGAAATATTGATTAAAGCTGTAGTCGATTCTGGTTATGAGGCAGCCGAGTTGCAAGGTCTGGAAGACGAATCAGAAAAAGCCACTGCCGAGTTAAAAGAATATTACACACGCTTAAAGCAAGCAGCTGTAGCTGGTTTCGTGGGCTTCCCCTTACTATTGTCTGGCTGGTTGGGAGTTATGCCTCCGCTAGAGGGGGTGGGTTGGTGGTTCTGGTTATTTATCGGTATAGCAACATTAGGTGTCATGAATTATTCGGGTGGGCGTTTTTATCGCGGCGCCTGGAAATCTTTTCTAAATCACAATGCCAATATGGATACACTGATTGCGCTGGGTACTGGTGCGGCATGGGTATTTTCAATGATTGTTCTATTGGCGCCTTCACTAGTTCCTGAATCCGCACGCCATGTTTATTTTGAAGCTGCAGCCATTATTATTGCGTTGATTAATTTTGGCTCCGCATTAGAGATGCGAGCTCGTGGTAAAACCTCGCAAGCCATCCGGCGCCTCATAGGGCTTACGCCTAAAACCGCGCGCGTGGTGCGCAATGGTGAAGAGGTTGATGTGCCTATTGAAGAAATAGGGCTGAGTGAAACTTTGCGCGTACGACCGGGCGAAAAAATTGCTGTCGATGGCGTGATTATAGAAGGCCATTCTACCGTGGATGAATCCATGCTTACTGGTGAACCGATGCCTGTTAGCAAAGGTAAAGGCGATATCGTGGTGGCGGGTACCTTGAATAAAACAGGTAGTTTTTTGTTTTTGGCTTCGCGTATAGGTAAAGATACTGTATTGGCGCGCATTATCGAACTGGTGCAGAAGGCGCAAAATACCAAACCCGCTATCGCGCGTTTAGTGGATAAAGTTTCCTCGATTTTCGTACCCGTAGTAATGATTATTGCTGTACTCACCTGCCTGGTTTGGTTCAATTTTGCCGAAGTGTTGGCTCCTGATCTTATTGGTCCAGTGTCTCGCGTTAGCTTCATGTTAGTTACTACTATGACAGTGCTGATTATTGCTTGCCCTTGTGCGCTAGGTTTGGCAACGCCGATTTCTATTATGGTAGGTGTTGGCAAGGCAGCAGAGTACGGTGTATTAATTCGTAAGGGTGATGCATTGCAACGTGCTGGTCAGCTTACGGCGGTGGTAATGGATAAAACCGGCACCATTACTGAAGGGCGACCCATGGTGACGGAATTATTACCCGTTGATAAATGGAATGAAAAACGTCTACTGCAGATGGCGGCCAGTCTAGAGGCCGGTTCCGAACATCCTTTGGCAGAGGCAGTAATGGAGGCGGCAAGACAAAAAGGATTAAAGTTGTTGGCCTTAGATCGATTTAGTGCAGTTGCAGGTTCTGGTGTTAAGGCCAGAATTGAAGGCAAGGTCACTTTATTTGGTAACGCTAAACTTATGGCTGATAACCAGGTAGACACAAAATCACTTGAAGACAAGGCTGAAGAGCTAGCCTCTCGATCACAAACACCAATGTTTCTGGCAGTAGATGGCCAGATAGCGGGTCTTGTTGCAGTCGCTGATCCAGTTAAAGAAGATTCCCGAGATGCTATCAAACGATTACAGGCACAGGGTATTCGCGTGGTTATGTTAACGGGTGACAACCAGGCAACAGCAGAAGTCGTTGCCCGTGATGTAGGAGTGGATGAAGTCATTGCGGAAGTTTTACCTGAGGATAAGGCTAAAAAAGTTACTGAATTACAAACCACTGGCGCTGTAGTGGGTATGGTTGGTGATGGTATTAATGATGCGCCTGCATTAGCGAGTGCCGATGTGGGTTTTGCGATTGGAACTGGCACGGATATAGCTATAGAAAGCTCAGATATAACGTTGATGCGTGGTTCACTACATGGTGTAGCAGATGCTATTGCTGTATCAAAAGCTACTGTGAGCAATATCAAACAAAATCTTTTTGGTGCTTTTATTTATAATGCGTTGGGTATTCCATTAGCTGCAGGGATTCTTTTCCCCATTACAGGCTTACTACTTAATCCGATTATTGCCGGTGCAGCAATGGCTATGTCTTCGGTAACGGTTGTTAGTAATGCCAACCGCTTGCGTTTTTTCAAGGCGGGAGGTGAAGCGTGAGCGAAGTGTTAGTAAATGGTGCCGGATTTTCCCTGATTGGATTTATTGTCTGGTGGTTTTGGTTGAGTAATTAACTGCTTAAAAAATACGCGCCCATCTATTTGTTTTAAGGGTAATCTGCTGGGTATCCAGTGTGGTGGTGTGTGAATTCCAAACTCTCCCTCTGGTCACTCGGGCGTATTGATTCTGCTACAATCTGTCCTCAGAATATAAGTAAAAACACAAAAGACAACCCGAGGACACCATGCCTGAATATCGCTCAAGAACCACCACCCACGGCCGCAATATGGCCGGTGCCCGCGCATTGTGGCGCGCCACTGGCATGAAGGACGGCGACTTTGATAAACCCATCATTGCCATTGCCAACTCCTTCACCCAATTTGTGCCGGGCCACGTACATTTGAAAGATATGGGCCAACTGGTGGCGCGCGAAGTGGAAAAGGCCGGCGGTGTTGCCAAAGAATTTAACACCATCGCGGTGGACGATGGCATTGCCATGGGTCATGGCGGCATGCTGTATTCGTTGCCTTCGCGCGAGATCATTGCTGATTCGGTGGAATACATGGTGAATGCTCACTGTGCCGATGCGCTGGTGTGCATTTCTAATTGCGACAAGATTACCCCCGGTATGTTAAATGCGGCGATGCGTCTGAATATTCCCACGGTGTTCGTTTCAGGCGGGCCGATGGAATCGGGCAAGTCAGTGATTGATGGCCACGAAGTGCATCTGGATTTAGTAGATGCCATGGTGATTGCTGTTGACCCCAACGCTGATGACGACAAGGTAATGCAGATGGAACGTTCGGCTTGTCCTACCTGCGGTTCGTGCTCTGGTATGTTCACTGCGAATTCCATGAACTGCCTAACCGAAGCGCTGGGTCTGTCGCTGCCGGGTAATGGCTCTATGTTGGCAACCCATGCAGATCGCAAACAATTGTTTGTGGAAGCGGGTCATCTAATTGTCTCTATTACCAAGGCCTGGTATGAGCGCGATGACGCTTCCGTGTTACCGCGAAGCGTTGCCAATTTTAAAGCTTTTGAGAATGCTATGTGTCTGGATATCGCCATGGGCGGTTCCACTAATACCATTTTGCATTTACTGGCAGCAGCACAGGAAGGTGGTGTGCCGTTCACTATGGATGACATTGATCGGTTGTCACGCAAGGTACCGCACCTTTGTAAGGTTGCGCCCTCAACACAGAAATATCATATGGAAGATGTGCATCGTGCTGGTGGCGTAATGGGCATCCTCGGTGAGCTGGATCGTGCTGGCTTGCTCAATAACGAGTTGCCAATGATTCATGCCGAGAGTGTCACCAGGGCATTAGAACACTGGGATGTGATTCAAACTCACGACGAAAAAGTGAAAACCTTTTTCCGTGCAGGGCCAGATAATGTGCCTACTCAAACTGCTTTTAGTCAGGACAAACGCTGGCCTGATCTGGATCTGGACCGCGAAAACGGCTGTATTCACAGCATCGAAAACGCTTTCAGTACCGAAGGTGGTTTAGCGGTGCTGTATGGCAATATCGCCGAAGACGGTTGTGTAGTAAAAACTGCGGGTGTTGATGAATCCATTCTTAAATTTGCGGGTCCGGCGCGTATTTTTGAAAGTCAGGGCGCCGCAGTGGAAGGCATTCTCGGTGACAAAATTGTCGAGGGCGATGTGGTTATTATTCGCTACGAAGGTCCGAAAGGTGGGCCGGGTATGCAGGAGATGTTGTACCCCACGAGTTACATTAAATCGAAAGGTTTAGGTAAGGCCTGTGCTTTGTTAACGGATGGTCGGTTTTCCGGAGGCACTTCAGGTTTGTCCATTGGCCACGCTTCACCGGAAGCGGCAGAAGGTGGCGCCATTGGTTTGGTAGAAGAAGGCGATACCATTGAGATTGATATTCCTAATAGATCTATTCGTGTGGCACTACCTGATGAAGAGCTGGCTAGTCGGCGCACAGCAATGGACGCCAAGGGCGCAAAAGCCTGGAAGCCAGTTAATCGTGAACGCGTGGTGACAGCTGCTTTGCGCGCTTATGCAGCATTAACAACTTCTGCTTCAACGGGTGCGGTGAGGGATGTTAGTCAGGTGGAAAAATAGCGACAACCTGCTAACTTGCCAAATGACAAAGCCCGCAACTGATACACAGTCGCGGGCTTTATTTTTTGTACGCTACGGTTTTGAAAAAATAACGTAGGTGTATATATAGTCAGCGCCCGGCTACAGTGAACTCCAACTCGATTTTTTTCGCATCCGTAGGCGAGGGATGATCAAACCGAGGATGATGCCAACAATGATTACACCGGCACCATTAAGAAACCATTCACGATCAGAACTATCACGTAACATCTGGGTTTCCTGGCTTAGCAGGGTGTGTTCGTTTTCCAAATCCAGGAATTCTTTCTTGATGCGTTGATTTTCATTTTCAAGTTTCAGTGGTTTAGCTGCAACCCGGCGCAAATGAGTCAGTTCATCAGCCTGCTTTTTGCTGCTGCGGGTCAGGGTTTTATGTTCCTTGCTAACGTTTGCTTCTTTGGTGCCCAGTTTTTTCATCTCAGCTTTCAGACGATCATTTTCGGCAGCGAGCTTTGCCAGTTTGTTTTGCGCGCTAGCCAGCTTTAATGCTGCTGTTGGTGTTGCTGTGATGTACTGATTCAAAACCCAACCTTCTTTTCCACCGGGCCCTCTCACCTGGCTGTATTTTTCACCGGTTTCCAGTACTTCCAGCTTGGTGTTGCTGGGTAAGTGGCGAATAATTTTGTGTTGGGTGCTTTGCCCTGATCGCATGGTGATAATCAGCTTATCGATGACATATCTGGTTTCGGCCGCGGCACTGGTAGCCATGCATAGTAAATACAGTGAAAGGAGTGTTTTTTTAGTATTGAGTCTTATCATAGGTAAATTGGCACTAATTTGAAGCTATAGTGAAGCCATATCCTTGTGTTAGTTAGTTTTTCCTTGCCGGGCGCTGATCATACTCCATTGTGGCAAAAGCCCGAAATCCTCATGTGAGAATGAATGAAAAATATTGGGGAAAAGCCTGATTTTATTTGGTATTTTCGCAGAATTCACAAAAAAAACTTATTTTTAGCGGGTTATTTGCTGGGATGCTTTATTTTCAGTGATTATCAGGCTGGAATTGACGTCATGAGTCGGATTGATATACTCCCAAACCTATCCTTTTAGGGGGGATGGTCCTTTTAGGGGGGATGGCGGAGTAAAAAAGGGGATATTGTCGCACCTGTTTGTACTGCCTGGTTGTACTACCTGACTGAGTCAAAAAGTATAAAGGAACGGGCTAGTGGGACGACAAATATTATGAACCTTCGCCATTAATGAATTGAATCAAATAGTTATACAGTAAAAGGAAATCAGTCGATGATTAAAAGAATCGGTATATTTGCAGCGCTCACTGGTTTAGTGATGTTCGCTGGGGGGGTAAACGCTGAGACGATAATTTCTGGTGGCATGAACGCCGGTGATGGTAATGCCAAAGCGGGTAAAGAAAAGTCTGAAATGTGTCAGGGATGCCACGGGGCTGATGGCATTAGTATTGATCCAGACACATTCCCGCATCTTGCGGGGCAGTTTGCGGGTTATATCTTCAAACAGGTTCAGGATTTTCAAACAGGTAGCCGCAACGAAGACACCATGAGCGCTATGGCGGCAATGGTGGAGAGTAAGCAGGATTTGAAGGATATTGCTGCCTATTTTGCTAGTCAGAAACCAATGAAAGGCTCTTCTTCAGGTAACAAAAAAGGTGCCAAGATATTTAAATCGGGTAACAAGAAACTGGGTAACTACGGCGCCTGTGTTCGCTGTCATGGCAAGAATGGCAAGGGTAGAGGCAAGAGCAATTCCTTGTTCCCGGTTATTGGTGGCCAGACGAAGGCCGATCTCATCAAACAACTCAAGGATTTCAAGACTGGTAAACGTACCAATGATCCTGCCGGTATGATGGCTATGGTGGCAAAAGGGTTAACTGATAAGGAAATTGAAACTGTTTCTGATTATGTGTCTGGTTTGTAATTACTAAACATCAAAATTTAAAAAAAGCCCGCTATTATTAGCGGGCTTTTTTTATTAGTTATTCCTCGCGTGCAAAGGCCACAACATGGTGTACATCAGCACGGAATTTGACCTGGTCACCAATATTGTAATCCATGTGACTGGGAAAGAGTGATAACACCTGGTTACCGGATGGTAGTTTCAATGTGTACAAAACTTCAGCCCCTTTGAAGGCCTTTTGAGTAATGTGCCCTGTTAGCGAACCTTCTGGATCGGGCACAATGTCATCGGGGCGTATTAATACTTCTACGTTAGTTCCTTCTGACCATTTGTAGGCCCTGTCCCCACACAAACGGCCGAGTTCAGTGTCGACCATGTCGGTTGAAACCATGGTGCCCTGCAGGAAACTGCCCTGGCCGATAAAGTCTGCCACAAAGCGGTTACCGGGTTCGTGATATAAGTTGAAGGGTGTATCCCACTGCAGGATTTCTCCCTGATCCATCACTCCTACCTGATCACCTAATGCAAAAGCTTCATCCTGGTGATGGGTGACCAGAATACCGGTAATGCCTTCATGTTTGAGGATGTCCCTCACTTCGGCGCTAATTCGTTCCCGGGTATCCACGTCAAGGTTGGAAAAGGGTTCATCCAGCAAAATGGCTTCAGGTTGCGCGGCCAGAGCGCGAGCCAGAGCGACACGTTGTTGCTGGCCGCCAGATAGTTCATGGGGGAAACGAGTTTTGAATTCGGATAATCCCACCAGATCGAGCATACGGTCGACAGTGCGACTACGTTCTTCTGTGGTTTGTTTACGCAATGCAAAACCAACGTTATCGCGCACGTCCATATGAGGGAACAACGCGTAATCCTGGAACACCATGCCCAGTTTGCGTTTTTCAGGAGCCAGCGAATAACCAGGTCTGGTAATGGTTTTGCCGTCCATGCGGATTTCGCCTTTATAGATGGGCTCAAAGCCTGCGATGGCGCGCAAGGCCGTGGTTTTGCCGCAACCGCTGGGACCGAGAAGACACACCAGGCTACCGCGTTTGACGTGCATGGATAGATTGCTGACCACGGTTTGGCCACGGTAACGGCATTCAATGTCCTGAATATCTAGTAATGCACTCATCTTGTTGAAGATGATACCAGAAACCGTTCAATTACCAGCTAATCTGAAGAATTGTTCGTGGGTAGAAAAATCTAACTACTGAGTAAAAATTCCATCAGTGCTTTTTGTGAGTGGAGACGATTTTCTGCCTCATCCCAAACCACACTTTGTTGGCCATCGATGACCTCAGTAGCCACTTCTTCGCCACGGTGGGCAGGCAGGCAATGCATAAACAAGGCATCATTTTTTGCAAGGCTCATTAATTCTGATGTGACCTGATAATTTTCAAAAGCTTTTTCACGTGCAACCTGTTCTTCTTCCTGACCCATGCTGGACCAGACATCGGTAATAAGCAGATCGGCATTTGTAGCTGCAGTCTCAGGTGAGTTAACTAAGTCAGCGTGAGTACCTGCGCTTGCAAGAATATTCTTGTCTGGTGAATAACCATCAGGCGCGGCTATTTGCAGCTGGAAATCAAACAACTTTGCAGCATTGATGTAGGAATGGCACATATTGTTGCCATCACCGATCCAGGCGACAGTTTTACCGCTGATATCACCGCGATGCTCAAAATAAGTTTGCATGTCTGCGAGTAACTGGCAAGGGTGGTATTGGTCGGTGAGGGCATTAATAACTGGCACCTTCGAGTGAGCGGCAAAACGCTCAATTTTTTCGTGCTCATAGGTGCGAATCATGATCATGTCCACCATGCGCGACAGCACCCGGGCTGAATCTTCGATAGGTTCACCACGGCCCAACTGAGTATCCTGCGGTGAAAGAAAAATCGCGTGGCCACCAAACTGCGCCATGCCCGCCTCAAAGGAAACACGGGTGCGGGTGGAAGATTTTTCGAACACCATACCAAGCACTTTGTTTTTCATAGGCTCAAAAACTTGCCCATCTTTTTGCATTGTCTTGAGTTCGATGCCGCGCTGAATCAAACCACGCAGCTCATCACGGCTAAAATCATTCAAAGTAAGAAAATGGCGAATGCTCATATGAATGCTCCAGAGATTACGCGGCAGCCAGGAACTGGTTGATGGTGTCGCTGAGTTTTGTGATCAACTGATCCGCCTCGGCATCACTCATGATTAGTGGTGGTAATAAGCGCACGACTTTTTCAGTAGTGACATTAATGAGCAAACCATTGCTGAGAGCTTTTTTCACCAGTTCAGCACAGGGTCGATCCAGCTCAATGGCTATCAGCATGCCCTGGCCACGAATTTCAGTGACGCCTTCAAGTCCGGCCAGATTTTTCTCAAAGCCAGCAACGATATAAGCGCCAAGTTCAGCAGCTCGTGGTGCAAGGTTTTCTTTTTCCAACACTTCGATCACCGTCAAAGCGGTTTTGCATACCAGAGGATTACCACCGTAAGTAGAACCATGGTGACCAGGTTTGAATTGCTGCGCCGCCTCACCCCGTGCCAGGCAGGCACCAATAGGAATACCGTTACCCAATGCTTTGGCCAGTGTCATTACATCCGGTACAGCATTTCCTTTGAAAAACTTTTGTTGGTGCGCGAACCATTGACCGCTACGGCACATGCCAGTCTGGATTTCGTCCAGCATCATCAGCCAGCTATTGTCATCGCAAAGTTTCCTAATACCAGGCAAATAATTTTCGTCAGGGATCTGGATGCCACCTTCACCCTGAACAGGCTCAACCAAAACAGCAACTACATTTTGATTGTTTTTGGCTACGGCAGCGATGGCGTCGAGATCATTGTATGGCACACGTAGAAACCCGCTCACCAGTGGCTCAAAACCAGCCTGTACCTTTCGATTGCCGGTGGCACTTAGGGTTGCCAGGGTACGACCATGGAAGCTGCCTTCCATCACGACAATGGTTGGTTGGTCGATGTCTTTGCTGTGGCCGTACAGCCTGGCAATTTTGATGGCTGCTTCATTGGCTTCAGCGCCTGAATTACCGAAAAATACACTGTCCATACCGGCAAGTGTGGTGAGCTTGTTTGCCAGCGCTTGCTGGTGCTGGATGGCATAGATATTGGTGGTATGGATTAATTTTTTAGCTTGCTCGCAAATAGCTTCGGCCACGGCCGGGTGGGCATGGCCGAGCCCGCAAACAGCAATTCCACTGAGGGCATCGAGGTACTGTTTGCCCTCGGTATCCCACAGCCATACGCCATCGCCTTTTTCAAAGGTAACGGGAAGTGGAGCGTATGTATTCATCAGCGTATTCGGCATAATTGTGCAACGTGTGTCCGGCTTATTTTTAAAAAGCCTCAAAAACCTTTTTTATAAAAAAAGAATGGCAGCCCCTAATTAGAGGCTGCCATCCAACTAGACGGAAATTCTAGCGGCTAACAGGGGTATAGGCAATAGGAGCGGCAATAGCCTGGAGGCAGGTATCGAACTTGCTTTCGGGATTTCTGATTCAATTTTTCTCGTAACCAGAAACTGACTGGGTTTTGGGTATGTATGAAATAGATAAGGGGGCGCCAGGCCCCCTTTATCGTTTTATGTTTACAGCAATGAGCTAAAAAAACTTTTTAGCCAAAATTAGTCGCTGCAAAGTCCCAGTTCACCAGATTCCAGAACGCTTCCACGTATTTTGGGCGGGCGTTGCGGTAATCGATGTAGTAGGCGTGTTCCCATACGTCACAAGTCAGAACTGGGGCCTGATTTGCGGTCAATGGTGTGGCTGCATTACTGGTGTTTACAATTTCTACAGAACCATCGCTGTTTTTTACCAGCCAGGTCCAGCCGGAGCCAAAATTGGTGGCGCAGGAAGTGGAAAACTTTTCCTTGAATTCAGCGAAAGAGCCAAAGGCGTTGTTAATGGCATCGGCCAGGGCACCGCTGGGCTCTCCACCACCATTGGGGTTCAGGCAGTTCCAGTAGAAAGTGTGGTTCCATATCTGGGCGGCATTGTTAAACAGGCCACCTTCAGATTTCATGATGATGTCTCCCAGAGATGCATCAGCAAACTCGGTACCTTCGATAAGCTTGTTCAGATTGGTAACGTATGTCTGGTGATGTTTACCGTAGTGGTATTCCAGTGTTTCCGTAGAAATGTGTGGTTCCAGGGCATTTTGTGCGTAAGGCAATGCTGGCAGTTCGTGTGCCATTGCGTGTTCTCCTTTAAAAGGGTTATTTATGATTCTGTTCTACGAAGGCACGGTATTCTAGCGGGCACCTCGGGGTTTGACGACTGGTATTTTTCCAGCCAGTGAATGGGTGGATTATAACGTGGTTAATATTAATAACCAAGTAATCTTATCAAGATAATTTTTATTGCCCGATTAACGCTGGTGAATAGGCAGTGTAAACTTTCTCACTATGAATGCGATTGAACTGAGTATCTTCGCCAGCCGTATCGAGGCGGTGTGCGATGAAATGGGTGCTGTGCTGCAACGCACTGCCTTCTCGCCCAACATTAAAGATAGGCTGGATTATTCCTGCGCGGTGTTCGATACACAGGGTGAGCTTTGTGCACAGGCAGCGCATATCCCTGTGCATCTTGGCAGTATGGCCTACGCCATGCGCGGGATTGTTAATGATATTGAATGGTTTTCAGGCGATATGGTGATCCTTAACGACCCCTACCTTGGTGGCACCCATTTGCCGGATGTCACGCTCATTGCCCCTGTGTTTGTAAAAGACGAGCTGGCTGGTTTTGTGGCCAATCGTGCCCACCATGCGGATATTGGTTCCGACTCTCCGGGCTCTATGCCTATTTCAAATCGTCTGGAAGAGGAAGGATTGGTTATACCCCCTTCTCGAATTATCCGATGTGGAGCGATGGATGAAAAAATGATGTCGGCCATCACACAAGCGACAGCAAATCCCGAACAGGCACGCGGGGATTTCACCGCCCAGATCAGCACCAATCGATCGGGGCTTGCTAGATTAAAAGTTTTGGTTGAGACCATGGGATTGGAGGAATATACACAGTCGCTTACTGCGTTGAATGATTACGCTGAACGCCTGGCGCAAAGTGCCTTGCAACTTATTCCCGATGGCAAATACCAGTTTACCGATGTGATGGACGACGATGGTTGTGGTGCAGTGGATATTCCCATTGAAGTTAACATTACTGTTGCGGGTCATGGTATTCATGTCGATTTTGAGGGCACTGCAGAGCAAACCGGTGGCAATATTAATTGTCCGTTATCAGTTGCCGCCGCCGGGGTGTATTACGTATTTCGTTGTTTGATGCCAAGGCACACTCCAGCCTGCGCAGGCAGCTTTCGTCCCATCACACTTTCAGCTCCCGAGGGCAGTTTGCTTAATGCACAGCGACCAGCCGCAGTTGCCGCCGGCAATGTTGAAACCAGTACGCGTGTCGTTGATGTGGTGATGGGTGCGCTGGCACAAGCATTGCCGGATAAAATACCTGCCGCCAGTCATGGCAGCATGAATAATCTGGCCATGGGTTCGCGTTTGCCGGGAGAAGAATGGGATTATTATGAAACCATGGGTGGTGGTATGGGGGCTGGTCCAGAAGGTGATGGGCTTAGCGCTGTGCAAACGCATATGACTAACACATTGAATACGCCTATCGAAGTACTGGAAATGAATTACCCATTACGAATTCGCCGTTATGCCTTAAGGGATGGTTCTGGCGGGGGTGGCGATCATCGTGGTGGTGATGGTCTGGTGCGAGAGTTTGAGTTCCTTAAACCAACCGAGGTGACGCTGCTCACTGAACGAAGAACACATTCCCCATGGGCTTTGCAGGGTGGTAAAGATGGAGAATGTGGTGCGAATAAACGAGGTGATGTGATTTTGCCATCAAAAGTGAATGTGCAAATGCAAGCGGGCGAACGATTGACGGTGGAAACACCGGGCGGTGGTGGCTGGAAAAAACAGGAAAATAAAAACTAAAAAAACGGGTAACACCCTGTTAGATGTTACCCGCCTTAATTATCTGAAGAATCTGTTTCTGATTATGGATTATGTACAGTCAGTCCCAGGGACTGCCAGGCTTGCATGCCGCCGCGATAATAATAAATTTTATCGGCGGGGTAACCGAGGCTTAACAAGTTTTTGATAGCCCGGGGAGATTGTCCGCACCACATACCATTGCAATACAGCAACACTTCTTTTGCCTGTGAAAAATCCCAGGGATTATCTGCAGCATTAGCGTCGCCACTGAACAGGCCTAGAATGCTATCCACAAAGGAACCGCCTCCATCGCCTTTCTTTTTGACGTTTAATTTAACCAGTACTTCGGCCAGATCAGTTGCAGAATGTTTTGGGTCAAATTTGGTGAAAGGGATGTTTATTGAACCGGGAATGGTCCCCTTTTGAAACCATGATGGGGTGCGTGCATCAATTAATACACCATTATCAACTTCCAGTTTTTTGTCGATGAATTTCAACAGTTCCAGCTCTGCAACCGTAGTTACACCTGGTGCAACCACAAGAGGTTGAATGCAGAATGGTGGGCATTTTCGAGATGTTTTGGTGAAGCCACCAGTGAGAACGTTGCTCTGATCCTGAATGCGTTGAATGCTAATGAAATCGTTGCCTTGGTGTACAGGCACGGATTCCAGATCCTGAGTAATTTTTACATCCAGAGCTAGTGCACTGGTGCTTGCAAGTGCGAGCGATAGAACCGCTACACTAAGAAAAACAGTTTGATATATATGTTTCATATTTTTTACCTCTTACTGGTGATGAAAATTAAAACCGGTGGTTATTGATGTTTCTTGCCTATTTTTTAAAGTAGATATCCATAATGTGATTTTGCAGGTGTGAAAGTCGGTCGCCTGTGTCGGCATCATCAGTGTTGTATTTTTCAAAAACTCGAGCTTTATTTTTCGGTGTGAGTTTTGTGTAAAACTTGTAGGTGGAGGGTCTTTCAATTCTCAGCATTTCCACCATTTTTTTCTGGTTTTCATAGTAGGCGTCATCGTGTTGCTCTCCAGTATGAACATTGGCGCTGGATTCTGCCTCGTCTGAAAGCGCATCCAGGTAACTGTCCCCTGATTTTGAAGATGTGGTGCTTGAGCTATGATTACCACCTGATTCGCCTTCCAGGGCGCTAAGATAGGCATCATCAGCAGCAAAGGCAGTGCTTACAGTGATTAGAGAAAAAGCGAGCAGCAGTGTGTATACACGCGGACACAGATAGAGTTCTTTTGGGGCTGTTTTTTCCAAGTTCGTCTCCAGAGGATATAGATTGCCTAACTCCACATCCCTGGGAGCATATGAAGTTACTAAATCCCGACCAAATCCCTATAGAATATAAGAAAAGCCTAATGTACAAAAAGTATCGGCGATATCACAGAAATCATTAGGGTTAATTCTGGCGGGGCGTATGGTGAGGGTTGGGCTCAAGTTGGGTAACGATCTGCGCTAGAATGTTTCCTTTCCAGAGCGAGGCTCTCCTTCGATGTGCGGTATATGTGGTGAATTTAGATTTGATGGTTTGGCTTCTGAAAAGGCCACGTTATCGCGCATGAATCAAAAACTGGCCCGTCGTGGGCCGGATGATGAAGGTGTTTTTATCACGGGACCAATGGGTTTTGGGCACAGGCGTTTATCTATAATCGATCTTTCTGATCGCTCTCATCAACCGATGGTGGATGAAGAACTGGGATTATCTCTGGTATTCAATGGCACGATTTATAACTACAAGGAGTTGCGTGCTGATTTAATAGAAGCTGGCTACCGATTTTTTTCCGAAGGTGACACCGAAGTTATTATCAAAGCGTTTCACCACTGGGGTGAAAATTGTGTAGAAAAATTGCATGGCATGTTTGCTTTCGCCGTCTGGAGTGAAAAACAGCAACGATTGTTTTTAGCGCGTGATCGTTTGGGGATAAAACCTCTCTACTTTTCTAAAATAAATAATAACTTTCGTTTTGCTTCGAACATACAAGCGTTGCTTGCAGCGGGTGATGTCGATACCGATGTTGATCCAGTGGGGCTGCACCACCAGCTGACATTACATGCAGTGATTCCTGCGCCGTACACAATTCTTAAAGGTGTGCGAAAGTTGGCTCCTGGTTTTGTAATGACCGTGGATAAAGATGGCCGAACTAAGCAACATTCATATTGGCATTTACAGGCAAAGCGGCCTTCTGAAACACGTCATGAAATTGAATGGACGCAGCTGGTTCACGATGCTTTGCGTAAGGCCGTGGAAAGGCGTTTGTCGGTAGCTGATGTACCGGTGGGTGTTTTGTTATCTGGCGGACTGGATTCCAGTTTGTTGGTGGGGCTGCTGGCTGAAGCCGGAGTAAAAGACCTGCGGACTTTTTCTATTGGTTTTGAAGATATCGCTGACGAAGTAGGCAGTGAATTCGAGTATTCCGATGCTGTGGTAGAGCGCTTTGATACTCGTCACCAGAAAATACATATACCCAACAGTGAAGTATTGCCTCACTTGCCCGATGCGGTACGTAACATGGCTGAACCTATGGTGGGACAGGATGCTGTAGCTTTTTATTTGCTGGCCGAGCGGGTGTCACGGGATGTAAAAGTGGTCCAGAGTGGTCAGGGTGCAGACGAAGTGTTTGGGGGTTATTTCTGGTATCCACAAATGGATGCCGACAAGGGCACGGACCTGGATCGATTTCGCAATCATTATTTCGATCGTCCACACAGCGAGTTTCTTCAAAGCGTGAATACAAAATTCCACGGTGAAGACTATACCTCTCAACTGGTGCGCGAGCGTTTATCCCTTGGTGATGCCGATACCTTTTTGGACAGAGTGCTGCGTTTTGATGTGACCACGCTCATCGTCGATGATCCGGTCAAACGCGTCGATAACATGACCATGGCCTGGGGACTTGAAGCACGAGTGCCATTTCTTGATCATGAGCTGGTGGAGCTGGTTATGACCATGCCGCCTGAGTTGAAGCTTAAATCCGGCGGTAAACACATCCTTAAAAATATCGCCCGAGGTTTGATTCCGGATTCCGTCATTGATCGTCCCAAGGGTTACTTTCCCATGCCGGCATTAAAATATGTGCGTGGCGAATTCCTGGACTTCATGCGCGATATTCTCGAATCTTCAGCCTGTCGCCAGCGAGGTATTTTTGATCGGTCCTATATCGACAAGCTATTGATGGCGCCAGATAAATATTTCACCAAGCTGCAGGGCAGTAAGTTATGGCATATGGCTTTGTTAGAGTTGTGGTTCCAGTTGAATGTGGATGACAATACCAGACAACAATGCTATGTTATTGGTAAGTCTTGATATTGGGGTTGTTTGACCCAATGTCCTGTAAAATCCATAGGGGATTTCAAAGAACTTTTTCGGTAATGATACTTCCGTATCAAATTCAGACATAAAGTGGGGTTTAGCAAAATGGACGTATTAGAACGAATTAAACAGCAAGTTGAAGGCAATCCGGTGGTTGTCTATATGAAGGGAACACCGCAATTGCCGCAATGTGGGTTTTCCAGTCATACCGCCCAGGCACTTCAGGCCTGTGAGCAGGAATTTGCTTATGTGAACGTATTAGCGGATCCAGAAATTTTTGAAAATCTGCCACGTTATGCCGATTGGCCGACTTTCCCGCAGGTGTATATCAACGGTGAATTAATTGGTGGTTGCGATATAACCCTGGAGCTGTATCAGCAGGGTGAACTCAAAAAATTGATGACAGCTGCAAATGAAAAGGACACAGAGAGCGGCTCTGCCTAACTTTTACATAATATTGAGTGAAAAGGGCGATCTGATCAGGTCGCCTTTTTTATTGGTCATAAGGAATTGCTGTAATTTTGTTTTATTAAACCTCGGTAGCTACTGTTTTTTTTAGACTAAACTGTTGATAGGGAAGGTGTAATCGAGATGCCGCAACTCTGTGGCAGAAGGTGGGTGGATGAAGTTACTTACTTCGAACTTTAATCAAGCAGCAGAAGGGATGTAAAACCCTGTGTCGTTTGCCCAATCCTTGTAAAAATACTTATGTTCATGGGTTCCTTCTTGCTGTTCTTACAGTAAAACGGAGGGAACAATCGTGAACACAAAAATGTATAAATCAATCATGGTGGTTTTAATAGCTTTGGTAGTTAGCGTATTTTTTGCGCCAGTCGCCTTTGCTAGTGAGGTTTATACCGAGTCTGATTATCCTGCTTATTTTGAAAAAACGATGGATAAGCTCCATGTGTTACACGCGAAAGTGTTTGATAAAACTATTCCTGCGGGAGAAAGAGAAAAGGCAAAAAGAGCATTCTTTAAACACTCTCAAGATCTGGGCAAAAAAATGCACGCTCGCACCATGACCTTAAATGTTAAAAAAGGTGACGCGTTATCGCACACGGAGGTTTTACTTGGTACGCATTTGCAACTCATGGTGGTAGACATGTTATCGACA
>JAUVNZ010000052.1 GCA_030599435.1 Gammaproteobacteria bacterium
AATTTCACCGCCGTCAATTAGCAATTGAAACTGGTTTTTTTCCCGCCAGGGAAATTGCTGCCACCTTGATGGTCTATTTATCATGCGTTGTGCGCATCAATGATTTTATCCAGCGCCCTTATATCAAAAATTTCCTGTAAACACTTATCTATTTGCAAGGTTTACAAGTCGGGCTGCAATAATCGGTTCATTTCCCAATAACCCGCCAACCGATAGAGGCCATCCTTTTTATTATCCAGGACCAGCAGTGCGGGCACATTCGTTATGCCAAGAACATTGCGCGCAGTTTTTGTATTCTGGTTTAAAAATTCTATTGCTTTCTCATAACCGAACGTGGTCACAGGAATTTCTTCATCGTTAGGGAACCCACTCAACATTTCAAAATAGTCATCATTATTAATATTTACATTAGAATCTACTTTGCCATTAACAGACATTCTAATAAGTGACGTCTCTGGCAGCCGCGTATCCTGCAATGCTTCTTTTGCCGATTCAAGAAAAGCTGTTTGACGTATTTCGATAGTGATTTTACCGTCTTTTACCAATTGATCGACATAACTCATCAAACGATGACAATGAGGACAACGGCTATCAACAAAAGCAATAAGATGTAATGGCGCTTCCTGCTTTCCCAGAACAAGGCCTCGTCCATGTAACTGTTCCCTGGAGTAGCGTGGCGCGGCCAGTGTGCCGTCGGTCAACCAGGTATTGCCACGTATAATCACCACACCCTGACATCGTTCTACCCAACCCGTAATTCGTTTTTCTGATTGGTCTTTACGACCCGGTTGGCGCAGTTTTGCAAAACCATCGACTCGGATCAGAGACGGACCTACTTTCATGGAATTAAGTTTAGTAATTGTGATGGGTCCGTCGCCGAACTCGAGTTTTAATTGCAGCCGGGCTGAACGTTCAAAAAAAACGGGGATATCTTTTTCGGCAATGGGTCGAGCACAGAAAACTTCCTTTGAAGAAAAAGTCTTTGCTGCAAATAATTCTGCGCTGAATAAAAGTCCAAATAACAGTCCAAACAACAGTAAAGCGGTTTTGTTAATCGTTTTGCTAAAAGAGGATAGATTAATAAACGATAGATTCATAAAAAGAATACTCGATTTAATCAGGGCTCTATTAATGATTCTTTAATTCCAGTTTTCCATCAACAATTTGTATCACCTGCTTACCCGATAACACAGCCTGCAAATCATGGCCAGCTAATTCAGCGCGCCAGCCATGCAGCACCGGGCTATCCGTTTTCCCTAATATCAAGCCTTCCAACTCCTTGCGGTTCGCCAGTAGTGCAGGACTTACTTCATGTTCAGCACCTCGCGCACGCAATACAGCCATCAACACATCCACCAAAGCATCCTGTGCTGGCGTAAGCCTTCTCCCCTCTACTTTTTTAGGCCAGTTTTCTTTTGGTGAATTCTTGCCCCGTTTAATCACTGCCAGCAAGGCATCACCGTGGTTCTGGATGGTTTTGTTTTCAAGGCCACGAATCTTTTCCAGGCCAGCTTTATCTCCAGGAGCAAAGCGTGAAATATCCACCATAACGTCATCCTTCAGCACCCAACGTCGTGGTCGGTTGATCTTCTTCGCCTGATCTTCTCGCCAAACTGACAGCCCACTCAAAATGGCCAACTGAACGCCTTTGAGCTTTTGTCTGCCCTTCACTCTTTTCCACAAGGTTTCCTCAGGCGGCGAGTAAGTATTGATGTTGGTTAACTCATCAAAATCCTCCTGCAGCCAGTCTAACCTTCCTTTGGCTTTCAAAGTTTCTACCTGCTGGTGATATATTTTAAATAGATAGCGCACATCATCAGCAGCATAGGTTAATTGCGCTTCATCCAATGGCCGTTGAGTCCAGTCGGTACGGGTATGCATTTTATCCAGTTCTATACCCAGCATACCTTTCACTAAATTGGCATAACCCACCTGTTCACCAAAACCTAGCAGAGTGGCAGCGACCTGAGAATCAAACAACGGCTTTGGCAAATCACCGCGCAAGTCAAAAAAGATTTCCATATCCTGCCGGGCAGAATGCATCACTTTGGTAACATTCGGGTCGTAGATAATATCCAACAACGGATCAAGATTATCGAGTGCCAGGGGATCGACACAGGTAATAATTCCCTCTGCGGCCACCTGCAATAAACAAAGCTGGGCGCGATAGGTCTTCTCACGTAGAAATTCGGTATCCAACGCCAGCACAGGTTGGCCTCGAAGTCTGTCACATAGCTCCGTGAGTCCGGCCTCGGAATCTACAAATGTATCCTGGATTGAGTCATTCATGGTCTTAATATTAGTCTTAATCTATTTTCCTGAAAATGCACCAAAAGCCCGAAATAACAGCCCCATACCACAATATAGAGAAGCTTTTTCGCCAGTTTATGATGCTATGATTGTGACATAGCGTTATGTGCTAACCATAACACCTTTCATGTTTGAACAAGGCCTAGTTAGAAGGTTGTAACTAACCACCGACACACTATTCATGTTCGCACTACTGACAATGTTTGTTGACCTGTGCCGGATGCGGGCCAAGCCTCAACACTTGCCCTATTCGCAGTTTCTGATGTTGTTTTGTATCGGGTGTTATTTTCTGCTGGGCTTCGCCACCTCCATACTGGAACAGGGATTTGGCCTGGCAATTCTCGCTGCAGGTGCGGACACAGGACTCATGGTAGGCCTGACCTATATTGGTCTGCAGATGAGGGGCTCCGAAACACGCGCGGTACAAACTATTACTGCATTAACGGGCACAGGCGCCCTGTTCGAATTAGTCGGCTGGCCACTGGTTATTTTCCTGCAACAACTTGAGGAAGGTCAATCCAGTAGTTTGTCCTTAGTACTATTTGCGTTGGTAATTTGGAACATTATGGTAATCGGCAATATCTTGCGCCACGCATTTAACGTACCCATGTGGGTAGGAATAAGCATTGCATTGCTATATATCTACATCACTTTACGTGTAATGGCTGTATTATATGGCACTGCGGTTATCAGTTAACTTATGGCAAAAATGCACATCCACATTCTCGGTATTTGCGGCACTTTCATGGGTGGTATAGCCCTGTTGGCTCGCGAGCTTGGCTTTAAGGTCAGTGGTTCAGACCAGAATGTTTATCCACCCATGAGCACCCAGTTAGCGGATGCTGGCATCAAGCTCACAGAGGGTTTTGATCCATCCCAACTTTTTTCACCACAAGATGTACCGCCAGATCTGGTGGTTATTGGCAATGCCCTTTCACGTGGTAATCCGGCAGTAGAATATGTTCTTGAACGCGGCCTGCCCTACACTTCCGGGCCAGCTTTTCTTGCCGAACATTGTTTGCAAGACCGTTGGGTGCTGGCCGTTGCAGGAACTCATGGCAAAACCACTACGGCCAGTATGTTGGCCTGGATTCTGGAATACGCCAAACTCACGCCGGGTTTTCTTATTGGTGGTGTGCCACTCAATTTTGGAGTTTCAGCACGTGCCGGCAAAAAACCTTTTTTTGTGGTGGAAGCTGATGAATATGACACCGCTTTTTTTGATAAACGTTCCAAGTTTGTTCACTACCGGCCACGCACTGTAGTACTGAATAATCTGGAATACGATCACGCCGACATTTTCCCCGACATTGAAGCCATCGAAACACAGTTTCACCACCTTGTTCGTATAGTGCCTGGCAATGGTCTTATCATCGCACCCAAAAATGACACGCATGTACAAAATGTTCTGGCTATGGGTTGTTGGACACCGGTGGAAACATTATCAAACACAGAAACCCAAAAGAATGATGGAAGTTGGTACACCGAACTGAATGAACCCGATGGAAGTGTTTTTAAAGTATTGTTCGATGGAAAAGACCAGGGCACAGTCAATTGGTCGTTAATGGGTAACCACAATGTCAGTAATGCACTCGCTGCAATTGCTGCCGCACGTCATGCTGGCGTGCCCACTCATCATGCAATAGAAGCTCTTGCAGAATTCAAAACTCCGAAACGGCGCATGGAAGTTCGCGGTGTCATCAACGACATTACTGTTTATGATGATTTTGCTCACCACCCCACAGCAATCAAATCAACGCTGGCTGGTTTGCGCGCCAAGGTGGGTGATGCGCACATTATTGCCATACTGGAGCCACGTTCGAACACTATGCGTCTTGGCATACACAAAAATACACTGGGGCCATCACTCAACAATGCCGATTCAGTAAAGCTGTATGCCCCGCCGGATTTATCCTGGGATTCAAGCACCGTCACCACACAACTTGGAAATAAAGCCCAGGTGTTTACTGATATCAATACGATTGTGGAAAACGTAACAAGCGCAGCTCGCAGCGGCGATCATGTTCTTATCATGAGTAATGGTGGATTTGGTGGCCTTCACGATAAATTATTACATTCTTTAGAAAAAGCTGACTAAACGCATCATGAAAACAGACTGCATAACGCTAGCTATCACCGGTGCCTCAGGCAGCCAATACGGTTTGCGATTGCTTGAATGTTTGCTAGCAGCGAATCAGCAGGTTTACCTGATGATCTCAGCCCCGGCGCAAGTGGTCATCGCCACTGAAACAGAACTTAAACTACCGGGTCGACCGGAAGAACAACAAGCTTTCCTGTCTGACCTCTATAATGCAAAACCTGACCAACTCAAAGTTTTCGGGCGGGATCAATGGATGTCACCAGTTGCTAGTGGTTCCAACAGTGCGAGAGCCATGGTAATTTGCCCCTGCTCATCGGCGACGCTATCTTCAGTAGCTCATGGCTCAAGCCGGGATCTTATTGAGCGTGCAGCTGATGTGATGATAAAAGAACGACGCCAGCTTATACTGGTAACACGAGAGATGCCGGTATCCAGCATTCATCTGGAAAACATGCTTACACTTTCTAATCAGGACGTTACTATTATGCCGGCCAGCCCCGGTTTTTATCATCAACCGCAATCAATTAACGACCTGGTGGATTTTGTTGTAGCTCGTGTACTGGATCATCTTAATATTGAACAAACATTGATAGCCCGCTGGGGTGAAGCGGATGATAAGTAACAATTGAAATGAGCACCATTACTATACCTTTGTTCCCTTTACACGCCGTGTTATTTCCTGGCGGCACCCTGCCCCTGCGCATATTCGAACCTCGCTACCTGGACATGGTGAGCACCTGCATGAAGGAAGATAAAGGTTTTGGTGTATGCCTGATTAAAGAAGGTTCCGAAGTCGGCAAAGCGGCAGATACCTATGAAACCGGCACACTCAGCGAGATAACGTACTTTAATCAACAACCAGATGGCTTGCTTGGAATTACCGCACAAGGCAAACAACGATTTAAAATATTATCTACCGAGGTCCAGGCCAACCAACTTACACTAGCCGAAGTTGAATTACTGGAAAATGAAAAATCCTGTCCTTTACCAGAAGAATATTCCGAAGCAGCTGAAGTGCTTAAAAGTTTATTAGAGCAACTGGGTTACCCATTCATAAAGATGGAAAAGGATTATGAAAACGCCAGCTGGGTAGGAAGTCGTTTAGCAGAACTACTGCCGATAAGGCTGGAGCAAAAACAATATTTCCTGCAGTTAGACGACCCCATTCAACGCATGGAACGCCTTGCAGTTTTGTTAGAAGAAATGGAGATTAGTTGAATAAATTCTACACAACAGCAACACGAGCAAAACGACGCTTACCTACCTGATACACATGCTGGGTTCCAGACTTAATAACAAGCTTGGCATCCTCGACACGATCACCGTCAATTTTCACCGCACCTTGCTTGATCATGCGCATCGCATCTGAAGTACTGTTCACCAAGTTCGCATCTTTCAATAAATTACCAATCACCAAACCACCATCCTTTGCCGTAAGTTCAACTTCAGGCATATCTTCCGGCATGGCACCTTTCTGAAAACGAGCGATGAATGCCTCTTTGGCTTTTGTTGCAGCAGCCTCATCATGGAAACGCTCAATGATTTCTTCGCATAACAGGAATTTAATGTCGCGAGGGTTTGCACCATCTTCAACCTGTTGTTTAAAACCAGCAATCTCATCCAGTGGACGGAAACTCAACAACTCGAAATAACGCCACATCAATTCATCAGAGATAGACATCAGTTTGCCAAACATTTCTTCCGGCGGCTCATCAATGCCAATGTAGTTGCCCAAAGATTTTGACATCTTTTGCACACCATCCAGTCCTTCCAGTAATGGCATGGTCAACACAACCTGCTGTTCCTGTCCGTAGGTCTTTTGCAACTCACGACCCACCAACAGATTAAATTTTTGATCAGTACCGCCCAGCTCCACATCAGCGCGCATGGCAACTGAATCGTAACCCTGGATCAATGGGTATAGAAATTCATGAATGGCGATGGGTTGGCCACCCTTGTACCGTTTACTAAAGTCGTCCCGCTCCAACATGCGTGCAACGGTATGTTTGGCAGCAAGCTGAATTAACTCGGATGTGTTCATCTCGTTCATCCAGCTTGAGTTGAACATCACCAGTGTTTTTTCTGGATCGAGAATTTTGAAAATTTGCTGCTCGTACGTTCTCGCATTGTCAATGACGTCATCACGCGTTAACGGGGGACGTGTTGCATTTTTTCCTGTGGGGTCGCCGATCATGCCGGTGAAATCACCAATCAGAAACAGTACCTCATGACCGAGATCCTGAAACTGGCGCAATTTATTAATCAACACCGTGTGCCCCAGATGCAAATCTGGCGCAGTGGGATCAAAACCCGCCTTGATACGCAGAGGTTTACCGCGGGCAAGTTTGGTCTTGAGCTCCTCTTCTACCAGGATTTCTTCCGCACCACGTTTAATTTGTTCCAGAGCCTTATCGGCAGACACCATACTGCTATTCTCCAAAATTACTCGAACCGCTTATTACCAAACTCACCTGGCTTTAAGCCATCAAATTGGCCGGCATTATAACGTAACCAGAACCCGTAACCAGATAAGCGAATTGGTTAATAAATAACCATTTTTACCCAATCAAATAAACACCTTTGAAATCACTTCCCAGAGTGAGATATGATGCCGAATCTCCAGCAACTTTGGGGTATTTTGGCTTAAAATTGAAGCAGTTAATTATAAAATTAATAAAATACTGCGATTTGCTGCCTAAAGCACACAAATCTCAGGCAATTTCCTTAATTGACGGCACTATTCGACCGTTAATAGGTTAAGAAATAAGCAAAAGAAGTAAACAGCATAAATATGAACAAACAAGCCAACCAATACAAATCGATCATGGGTCAGGACTACAAGCCCTCCCTGGATCACAACGAATGGGGACAAACCCAAACGGAGAAGAGCTTTCCCACTCACTGGATGGGGCTGGCTGCCAGTCTCGTTTTGGTTACTACCATCTTTTTGCTGGTAACAGATAACGCCAAAGCAACCCGAACTTATGTACTGGAAAACAATGTTCAACCCATTAGTACCCTGGCCACTAAATCTCAAATTACCGTACCTCTAGCTATTCCAGGCAACTCTTTTACAGGTACAAGTGGTAATAATAATGCCCGACACGGTTCTCTGAAAAAAGAACCATCCTGGAAAACAGCTACCGTGAAAAATGGCGACAACATGGCGCTAATTTTTGCTCGCGTGGGTTTAAGTCCGCAGGAACTGGACCGCGTTATGCGTGCCGACAAAGGGGCCTCTGCGCTCAAACAAATAATGCCTGGCCAGAACTTTACATTTCAGATAAATAACGGCGACCTGCAACATCTAGTGTACGAAATTGACACCCTGAATACTCTGAACATTAGACGCAACAGTGAAGATGGCTTTGTAGTGACATCAAACACTCGCGAAATGGAATCACACGTTACTAACACCACAGCTACGATTACCTCTTCACTATTTCTGGCTGGCCAGGAAGCTGGGTTGTCTGACAACCTTATTATGGAACTAGCAGGTATCTTTGGCTGGGATGTCGATTTTGCGCTAGACATTCGTAGCGGTGATCGCTTTACCCTGGTCTATGAAGAACTTTTTCTCGATGATAAAAAACAACGCGACGGTAACATCATTGCCGCTGAATTTAATAACCGCGGTAAAACTTATCGCGCCCTACGTTATACAGATGCCAAAGGTGTATCAGATTATTTCTCGCCAGATGGCAAAAGTATGCGTAAGGCATTCATTCGTACTCCAGTGGATTTCACACGCATTAGTTCCCGTTTTGGGAAACGCCGTCATCCAACACTGAATAAAATGAAAAACCATCACGGCGTAGATTATGCCGCGCCAAGAGGCACGCCGATCAAGGCCGCAGGTGATGGAAAACTAACGTACGTTGGGCGTAAAGGTGGCTATGGCAAAACGGTCATGATTCAACATGGCGGAAAATACAGCACCCTGTATGCTCACATGTCTCGTATCAAACCCGGCATGCGCCGTGGTAAAAAAATCCGCCAGGGACAAACAATTGGTTATGTTGGTAGTACTGGTCGTTCTACTGGCCCCCATTTACACTATGAGTTCCGTGTGAATGGTGTACATCGCAATCCGCTCCGGGTTCGTCTTCCTGACGCAGCGC
>JAUVNZ010000088.1 GCA_030599435.1 Gammaproteobacteria bacterium
CATCATGACCTGCATGCACATTCAGTGAGTGCGACGTGAGGGCGCGGGCACCGATATGAAATACAACCGGTAAACGTTTACCGGAGATGGTGTAGAGAACTTCGGTCATGAGCACCAGACCCTGGCCGGAGCTGAAATTGCTGACACGGCCCCCCGCCAGGGCATAGCCCTCACAGGCTGAGGCCGAACTGTGTTCCGATTCTGGTTCCAGGAAAAATAGCTGTTGGCCCCATAGGTTGTGCTGGCCATTAGCAACCGCGAGCTGGTAGCCACTACCCATTACCGTTGAAGGTGTAATGGGATAGGCACAGGCACCCTCTGAGATGTGGGTCTCAACCCAGACAATAACCCCCGATCCATCTGCGGTAGTGGGTGTACCTGGATATGGAAATTCTTTATCACCAGCCATTATTTGAACTATACATAATACCTTCAACAATTGTTCCGATTGTAAAAAAGGATTTTATCTGCTCGTTACTTTTGGGGTTAAATCAAGGACTAATCAAGTGCTAACGTATCAATTGAATCTTATCAGAGCAGGGTAAAGGTAAAAAAGTGACATATTGTCGCGCAGCATATTGCCTCAGATGATGAAATGTCAGAAATGGCAGGAACGGGCCTGGTAGTGAATTCCACTTCTGACACAACTTGAGAGTAATGTTGCGTTATATTGATTGTGTAATCTTTGGGGTTAGCAAGTGTAGTAAATTTACTACTGCCAGTAGCAATAATACAGCCACTGCATTATGGGCGGTTACTACTAATAACGGGAACTCTGTAAATACGGAAATTATTCCCAGTAAAACCTGTAGTACAAGAAATATAATAATACTAAGGCTCGTGCTATAGAATTGCTTACTTAAGCGTAATGATTTTACCGCAAGAACCGATAAGTATATTAGCGTAATCAGTGCACTTATTTTGTGTACCATATGTATTGTTGATTGAATATTGCCGGTAATAACCCTGCCTTGATCATCCACAGAAAGTCGGCGCGAGAGATCGAAGCCATCGCCTAGATTGGCAATGGATGTCCAGTCACCATTACAACCAATTAGGTTTGGGCAAGCAGGCGCTGCAAAATTAGCACTCGTCCAGGCGCCAAAAATTATCTGAGTCGTCAGAATAAGCAAGCCAAGCAATACCCAGAGTTTCAGCGATTTATTCGTGTGGATTTCTGTCGTATCTACTAGTGCCGAGCGTTGACTTATCCACCACAGTAGGGCCAGCATGGCCATGCCACCCAGCAGGTTTCCCAGTGTGACAATGGGCAGATCCGGTGATGGCGTGCTGTAACCCAGGACAGATAGAAAAACAGTTAGTCCAAATACCAGTAATGGTGCAATTACACTAGAACCCTGGGCACCGCGTCCTCGTATGGCCATGTATGTAATACCCAGTACTATTATACCCAATAGGGTAGCAGCTAGCCGGTGAATTACCCCCGCCCATGTTTTAGGTACAGCACTGCGTTCATGGACCAGAGATATTTGCCCATAACACTCCGGCCAAACTTCACAACCTAATCCCACACTTTCCAATCGCATATAGGCACTTAAAACCACTGCAGCCAATGTCAGGAATAATGCCAGATTAACTAACAATATATAGAGGCTGTCAGTTGTCTTGCTATTTGTCATCATAATTGGTTACTAGCCCAAAAAATACTAATTGGATAATTGTCTGCATGTTAATAATACAAGCTAGATAGCAGACCCTGTATAGAAAAGTCAAAAGTTGAATTTATGGTTTTTTGGCTATCGTTTAAGCAACTGCTGTCGATTTAACAAAGATCAAGTAAATAAGCAGTCAGAAGTGCTCTATTAACAACCAAATGTGAGTTGCATCAGCCTGGAAGAATAAGAATATTATTATAGTCTAATGTACTGGCTATTATAGTTAGGTTTTTTCACATAGACATGGGATCATGTCCGCAGAGTCGAACTCGAACACCTAATAGTAGTTAATAACAGTAGTTAAAAATTTTTTAAAAAAGCGGTATTCTTTTAAAAAAACGGTATCAGTTCTGAACATTAAATGATGGAGGTAACACTAAATGTCCGATGAAAACCGAGAGGAGAACGAAGATATTCCAGTAATGCAGCGCATACTTGATAATCCGTTCCTTTTATTATTTCTTGGAGTGGTCGTCCCGACTGTGTTTTATATTATCTGGGGGATCATGGAAATCATACATATACCAATTGCAAAATAATCTGGGATCTTACTAGGATTTTAATAAATAAAGATTTTAACTAAAAATTTGGAGGTAGCACTATGAGCTCCCTTATGCCGCCATCAGATCGAGTCTGGTGGAAAGAACCGATAGAAAGAGTAGAAATAATTTGGGTCGCCATTGCCCTGGTTTGGGCTATCGTAATGTTCGTTATGATGCCCTACTGGCATGTGTACGGAAAACAAAACATGTCAAACGAGGCCTACAGAACCACACCTGAAGCCTTTAAGGCAAAGACTGAAGCAATGGTCGAACAGTACACCGTGCGAACTGAGACTGCAGGCAATATTCCCGTAGTCAGTCCCCCGGTAGGCGATATTTATTTGATTGCGCGGTTGTGGGATTGGTGGCCTATTTTAGAGCTGGAAAAAGATCAGAGTTATCGATTGCATATTGCTTCACTGGACTGGCAACACGGCTTTTCACTGCAACCAGCGAATATTAATCTACAAGTATTGCCTGGTTATGAAATGGTGGTGACTGTTACGCCAAACAAGTCTGGTGAATACTCTATTGTTTGTAACGAATATTGCGGGATCGGCCATCATAGAATGATTGGCAAGATCTACGTAAAAGATTAAGGGGAGGAGGACATGGCAAATAACAACGAATTTCGTACCTGTCCGGATACCGGGCTACAGTTTCACCGACCAGCAGAGACACTTATGAAGTTGAACGCTGTTGTAGCAGTTGTTTTTCTACTGGTCGGCGGCATCCTTGGTTTATTGTTGGGACTGACCCGATGGCCGGCTGTTCATTTTCTTGGTGCAGCAGATTTTTACGAAGTACTGACTCTTCATGGTATTGATGTATTAATTTACTGGCTTATCTTCTTTGAGATAGC
The DNA here is from genome assembly GCA_030599435.1 of Gammaproteobacteria bacterium. The sequence goes on from JAUVNZ010000088.1 coordinate 3,081, forward strand.
GGTTCTTTACTTTACATCATCGACATTATTGAAATGTCGGCTGGCAACACCACGCATGGCCTGGTTAGCTTTTGCATTAATGTTGATTGGTGCTGTAACCAACAATGTTGCAATATTGCAAGGCAATTCCAGTGTGATGTTTACATCTTATGTGCCGATGCAGGCTGATCCATTGTTTTATCTTGGCCTCATTCTGTTTGCAGTTGGAGCACTCATTGGTTGTTTTGTTTTTCTTGGGACATTGGTAATTGCCAAGGCTGAGAAGACGTATGAGGGGTCTTTACCATTAGTGACTTTTGGTGCCCTGACAGCAGCTATTATTGCAATTTTTACTATTGCCTCGGGCGCTATCATTTTAATACCAACATTTTTATGGTCTGTGGGTTTGATTGAAAGCATTGATCCGATTATGTATCGGGTGATTTGGTGGGCCTTCGGCCATTCCTCGCAGCAAATCAATATGGCCGCCATGGTAGCAGTATGGTATGCGGTAGCTGCGGTTGGTTTTGGTGCCAAGCCACTGTCAGAAAAAGTGTGTCGCAGCGCATTCCTGCTGTACATATTGTTCTTGCAACTTGCCAGCGCCCATCACATCCTCGTGGATCCCGGTGTTAGCTCAACCTGGAAAATATTTAATACCAGTTATGCCATGTATCTGGCGGTACTTGCCAGTATGATTCATGGTCTGACAGTTCCAGGCGCAATTGAAGCAGCCCAGCGTAAACGGGGATTCAATAAAGGATTGTTTGAGTGGTTGCGCAAGGCCCCCTGGGGCAATCCCGCATTCTCTGGTGTATTCCTGTCCCTTGTTATTTTTGGTTTCCTGGGCGGCATATCAGGGGTAGTGATGGGTACTGAGCAGATTAACCTGATCATTCATAACACCCTGTATGTACCAGGACACTTTCATGCAACAGTCGCTACCGGTACAACCCTGGCCTTTATGGCTTTGACATATTGGCTGGTACCAGTACTGTTCCGTCGTGAGGTAATCCTGCCAAAACTTGCTAGTTTGCAACCATATCTTTTTGGTATAGGCATGTCAGGGGTTGCCCTGTTTATGATGGGCGCAGGAACACTTGGTGTACCACGACGACATTGGGATATCACTTTCGCTGATTCACCAATGACTCATAGTTTCCCGGAGATGGCTAATGCAATGCTGGGTTTTATGGGCATATCAGTACTCATGGCCGTGGTCGGCGGCGGTCTTTTCTGTTTGCTAATAGTAGGTTCATTATTATTTGGTAAGCGTTTAAGTATGACTGAAAAGGGCGCAACACCGTTAATAGCAGAACCCATTACCAGTTATGAAGGTGTAGGAATTGGTAAAATAGTGGCTCCGGGCACATTGGTATTGGCCATGGTGTTCCTGACAGCATTTGTTCTCTACTATTTTATCAATTGGAAGTTCCTTTCGCAGACCTGGGGTCTGAGTTAACCCCGGTCTCGGCAAGTTAGTGTGAAGCAGGCAAGTTTAAGCTGCCTGCTTCATGCACCCTTGTTGAGGAAAAGTTGACATAAAAATTTTATAGAAAACAAATACTATGCTGAGTTTGCTCGTTAATGTTTTTAAACTTAGAATCGGTTTGCTGATTGCATTAACAGCGTTAGCTGGATTTGCAGTCACACCCGGCAGGGAGCTGGCATCCTGGCAGATCGTAATTCTGGGCCTGTTGGTAATGATCTCCTCAGCCAGTGCTGGCGCCTACAACCAGTATGCTGAACGCGACCTGGACGCCAGCATGAAGCGCACACAGAGTCGACCATTTGTCACGGGTGCGCTTAATCATAGTAGTATTTGGTTGTGGGGTATTGCAGGATTACTGGCACTAGCCGTGGCTACCGCTGCCTGGTTATTCAACACAGTCTCTGCATTTTATATTTTTATGGGTGCATTTGTATATGCGGTGATTTACACGGCATGGCTTAAGAGGAGAAGTGTATTAAACATAGTCATTGGCGGCCTGGCAGGAAGTTTTGCTGTGCTAGGTGGAGCTGCTGCTGCTGACCCTGCTCTAAGTCCAGCAGCAATTCTACTGGCAGTGGTATTATTTTTATGGACACCGCCGCATTTCTGGAGTCTGGCGATTGCACTTCACAAGGATTATGCAGCAGCCAAGGTACCAATGTTACCTGTCGTAGTAGGGGATGCGGCAGCTGCAAAAATAATTTTTGCTAATACCGTATTGCTGGTAATAGCATCAATAGCTCCGGTTTTTTATGGCCTTGGGTGGGTGTATTTAATATGTGCTATTTCAGGCGGCATATATTTTCTTTTCAAAAGTTATCAACTCATATATACACCAACAAAAAAGATGGCGATGGCCAATTTCTTTGCTTCGATTATTCAGCTTACCCTGGTATTGGTTGGTGTTATGATTGATACTCAATTTACAAGATGGGAAGTTTTTTGAACCTAAGACTGAAAAAAGTTCCAATTTCTGTTGTTATATTTCTGTTGTTTTCTTTTCCAGCGCACTGGTTATTCGCAGCGGGGGCGCCCGCTACTAACAAGCCAGAGCTTCAGAAATTTGAGAAAGCCTCGGCATTGAAAATCAGTCAGGCTGCCATTGGTCATGAAACCAGTGATTATGTATTCTACGATCGACAAGACCAAAAGATACAACTCTCAAGCTATCGTGGTAAGCCCCTGATCATAAGTTTGATATTTACAAGCTGTCATCATATATGTCCAACAACAACACAAAATTTGGCTAAAGTTGTTGAACTTGCCCAGGAAGTCTTGGGGACAGATAGTTTTAATATCGTTAGTATCGGGTTTGATACACATAATGACACTCCTGCTGCTATGCGTAATTTTGCCATTCAACAAGGCGTGGATGAAATTCCTGGTTGGGAATTTCTCAGTGCTGACGCAACTACCATAGACGCATTGACCCGTGAACTGGGTTTCCAATTCTTTCCATCAGCAGGTGGATTTGATCATTTAATCCAATCCAGTTTGATTGATGCTAATGGTGCTGTTTATCGCCAGGTGTATGGCGTAAAATTCAATACACCATTATTGGTTGATCCATTAAAGGAACTTGTTTTTGGGCGCCCGGTTAAGGGCTCACTGATAACATCGATAAATAATCGAATTCGTCTGTTTTGTACAGTTTATGATCCGGCAACTGGCCGTTATTACTTTGATTATTCCCTCTTTGTCGGGATGTTTATTGGTTTGATTATATTGATTTCAATCACTGTTTGGTTGATCCGTGAATGGCGACAGCCAGATACACGCAATCAGCAAAAAAGTTCAAGCAACACATAAGCGCAGAATAATTGTAAAATATTCTTTCCTCGACATGACTACTTACTTACTTTAGTTTTAGTTTTATTTAATTAAAAGGAGCCTCTCTTTGCTAGATAGAACGCAGAGAATTGGTCGGCGACTCTTTGAGTGGGTAGAGGCCGGACTTAATCGCATTGGTGGCCATCGCTGGAATCCATTTTATCAGCTTGGGGCACTGTCATTTTTCTTTTTCTGGATTATTACTGTTAGCGGTCTGTATCTTTACATCTTCTTTAAGACCGGCACTACAGTAGCTTATGAATCGGTAGACTACTTAACCAATGAGCAGTGGTATCTTGGCGGTGTGATGCGCAGCTTACATCGTTACGCATCAGATGCTTTTGTAGTAACAATTGTATTGCATATTCTACGAGAGTTCTTTATTGGTCGTTATCGCTACTTTCGATGGTTCTCC
>JAUVNZ010000208.1 GCA_030599435.1 Gammaproteobacteria bacterium
CAAAAGAAAGAGCGATAGCACGGTCATCATAACTGGGTTGTTTGTCTGCTTTGTAAGGTACGGCTTCAATGATTGCTATGCGTAATGGTTGTTTTGACAATGCACAGGCCAGGCTGGCACCGACCATGCCGCCGCCAACAATGATGAGATCGTAATCTGTGTTGGTCTTTTGTTGATTTAAAGATGTCATGCCTTATCTTTTCACACACGAGCCTTGCTCATTAAAGCTTCAATGTCATTAACGGTTTTTGGCGCATCTTTACTGAGGATGTCACAACCGTCTTTGGTCACCAGCACATCGTCTTCAATACGAATTCCAATGCCTTGCCATTTTTTAGCTACAGCCCGCTTGCCAACTTTAGTTCCCGGTGCAATGTACAGGCCAGGCTCAACGGTTAGTACCATGCCGGGTTCCAGTTCACGCCAGACATCGCCAACCTTGTAATCACCCACGTCATGTACGTCCATGCCTAACCAGTGACCGGTGCGGTGCATATAAAATGTTCGATGGGCTTGTTCTTTGATAAGCGTGCGCAGGTTGCCTTTTAGCAGACCCAGTTTAATCAAACCTTTGGTGATGACTTTAATAGCAGCTTCATGTGGATCGTTCCAGTGGTTGCCCGGTTTTACTTTTTTTATCGCAGCAAGTTGGGCATCGAGCACAATTTGATAAAGGGCTTTTTGTTCAGGACTAAATTTGCCATTTATAGGAAAGGTTCGGGTTATGTCAGCGGCATAGAGATCATTTTCAGCGCCGGCATCAATTAACAGCAAATCGCCATTGCGTAATTCGGCATCGTTTTCGGTGTAATGCAGGATGCAACCGTTTTCACCGCCACCTACAATAGTTAAATAGGCCCGTTCGCAGCCATTTTTTTTGTAGTGGTGTTGAAACTCCGCCTCGATTTCATATTCCATCATGCCGGGTTTGGTTACCTGCATTGCGCGCTTGTGGGCTTTAGCAGAAATTTTTGCGGCTTTGCGCATGGCAGTGATTTCAGTGCGACTTTTGTAAAGGCGCATGTCGTGTAACAGGTGGTCGAGTGCGACAAATTCACCGGGGGTGTGCACACCAGCGCGAGCTTTGTCACGTAGTTGATTAACCCAACCGTTAACTTGTTTATCAAAGCCAGGATTACAGCCCATGGCATAAAAAACACGTTCACAGTTTTCCAGCAGCCCCGGAAGTATGTCGTCTATATCGGTAATAGGGAACGCATCATCCGCACCGTATTCTTCCATGGCGCCCGCAAGTCCGGCCCTTCGCCCATGCCAGGTTTCCATTTCCGGGTCACGTTCACGGCAAAATAGAATGTATTCAGCATGTTTGCGCTTTGGTATGAGTACTACAACAGCCTCCGGTTCGGGGAAACCGGTAAGGTAGTGGAAGTCACTGTCCTGTCGATAGGAGTATTCGGCATCGCGATTACGTATGCGAACGGGCGCAGCAGGCAAAATAGCCACTGAGGATTTGCCCATCATTTGCATTAAGCGTTTGCGACGTCGGACGAATTCAATCTGGTTCATGTAATGATCCTGGATTCATCAATTGACCGCTACGATATGGTTTTATGTTGTTGATTGTATAAATACTCTATATGTGGAGTGTCTTTGTTCTCTCATTGAAGACGCTACGACATGTATATCATATTTTTTAACGCGATTGACTGCGTTCCGAATTCTGGACATGGACGTCCTAATGTCGCGAGCGCAGGGATGCGCTGGAGCGACCGTTGGAATAGGCTGGCTATTCCTCGACAATTGCTCCTGCATTGTTCTACCTACGGCCATCCATGGCCTAGGCCTCATCGTGCTTTGGCCAGGGAGGGCCTTATGCAGCGAAGCACATGGATGTGCGAGAGCTGCCTTGTCACTCACTTTAAAAAACGAGCTCTACATGCCGTCCAACTGATGATTCCAGGATGATTGTAACGGGGCGATTGTGGCTGGGAAAGGGGTCAGTGCAAAGTGGACTCTGACTGGGGTGATGATTTTGTCGGTTGCAGTTCTTCGTTGATGAGCAATACGCCTACACGTAAATATTCTACCAATTGTGCATAGGCGTTTTCGTCTTCCTCATTACCTTCAAGGCTGTAGGAAGTCCCTGCGCGGGCAATCTCCACCAGATCATTCGCAACTTCACGGGCATCATCTGGCAATGAGGCAAAATCTTTCATGCCACCCAGCGTCAAACCCACCAGATAGGCCTGGCACCAGTCCCCCAGTGCGTTAACACGGTTATCAATATGATCATCATCAACAGGCAGTAATAGCTGAAATTCACAATTAGGGTCATTTAATTGCAGCCGTGTGATGTCGTGTAATTGATTGAAAATTTCCAGAGCTTCTGCGAATAACAGGTTGTCTGATTCGAGCGGAGTGTGAGGCCACAGGCTGTGTTGCCATAGTTCAGCTTTCGCGCCTGTATTGGCACTTAGAAGACCTGCGAGCGTACCATGAACTTCACTGGGGGTTACTTCAGTTTCCAGCTTCTCCAGAGCGGCTGTGATGGTGATGTAGTCAGGGATATTGTGTTCCATGTCCTTATTTTAACACTAGTTTTAACATCAGTTTTAACATTAGATTATGATAAGCCAGGCGGCACTGATTGGGAATTTGGGTGGCACAATAGGTTTGACCCATTTTCAACCCCGATTTATAGTGCAAGACGACAATACTGTTTTTCAAAAGGTATAATTTTGTTATGGCCGAATCGGATATTAGTAAGCTGGAAAAACGCATCGATGAGTTAATTGTACTCACCGAGACGTTAGGTAATGAAAATAGCCTCATCCGCGATCGTCAGGATATTTTAGTGGAAGAACGTGCTCGGCTGATTGAAAAGGCTGAATTGGCACGCTCGCGAGTGGAGGCCATGCTGGTACGCCTCAAGGCAATGGAGACCGAGACGTGAGCCCGGCTGATACTTCGGTTGAGACAGAAGCGGTTACTATTCGCGTGTTAGACAAGGAATACCAGGTAGCATGTCCTGTTGATGAGACAGACGCGCTTATGGACTCAGCCAGGTTTCTGGATGGGAAAATGCGCGAAATACGCGACAACCGGAAAATGGTTGGTGCGGATCGAGTCGCGGTCATGGCGGCCTTGAATATTGCCCATGATTTATTGCAGTGCGAGTCTGGAAAAGGTGAGGGTACGGGTACCAAAAACAAGCTGCGCAGCCTTCAGGCCAAGGTAGAGGCTGCTATATCTCGCGGTAAACAGCTTGAGCTGTAACATTAGTGTTTCAAAAGTTTTGATTTGGCGTTTCCTGGGGTGTTCGATACTGTACTGACATTTTCTTGGCCCATGCTTAACCATTTGGGGGCATAACGTTGGTATTGTGTGCATGTCCGTGTTTCGGAAAGTCTGATATGTCGACCGTTGTTCCCACGTAACTCGCTCCGGATCCAAGAGCGACGGTACAACCGGCACATTTGGGAAGCGCCTCCCTTTTTGTTTCTTTGCAAAAAATAGCGACAAAAAATTACAAACACAATCTTTACACGGGGCACTGTGAGTGACTGACCTTCTCGCTCTTCGCCAACAATTACGAACCCAAAGACGCACGCTGGATGATTATGAGCAGTCCCATCTGAGTCAGCGTGCTGTTCAGCAGCTGGTTCGGCATCGCTTATTTCGTGCTGCGCAACATATCGCCTGTTATGTACCCAATGATGGCGAACTGGATATCACCCCTCTGATTGACCAGGC
>JAUVNZ010000041.1 GCA_030599435.1 Gammaproteobacteria bacterium
ACATGAAAAACGGGGTTCTGTTCGCTTTACGCCCGCGTGCATGATTGCTTTGTGCCAATATCGCTGGCCAGGTAACGTCCGAGAACTCTCCAATCTTCTGGAACGGATGGTAATTATGTATCCTTATGGTGTGGTCGATGTTTCTGATTTACCCGCAAAGTTCAAGCCTAGCGGGGATTCCGAAGATCTGTCTGCGATGGATTTCGATCAACATCTGGCTTCGAACGCAGATTTACAATCTTCACGTTTACCCCGTGATGGCATAGATTTAAAGGAACACATTAGTACAGTTGAATGCTCTCTTATCAAACAGGCGCTTGATGAAGCAGATGGTGTGGTTGCTCATGCTGCAAAACGCCTCAAGATGCGTAGAACGACATTGGTAGAAAAACTGCGAAAATATGGTCTTCAACGCAGTGAAACCATGACGGGTATTTGACTCCTTGTAGCAGGTCCTCTGCTAAGCTGTTGAAAAATAAGAAAGTCGTAAATTAGGCACGCTATTTGCTATGTCTTTTAGCAAAGGTATTTGCATTGCTAGGAAATCATTGCCAAGCAAAGTGATTAGAGGCGTGTTATGTCGCAGTACATTTCATTCATTATGGTTTGTAGCAAGACAAAAATTATTAGAAGGGGAAGCAGGTTTGAGTAGCACAAATGCATTACGACAAATTGGTTTGATGGTAGGGCTTATAGCTAGTGTTGCGATTGGAGCCGCGATTGTTTTGTGGTTATGGATACCCGGTAGTGAGGATTATTTTGGCGACAATATTGGTGATTACAGTGCAGCCTATAGCGCCACCGAATTACAAACTGAGCGTTCTCAGTATGCAATACAGCCAAGGCATACGGAAAATAATAACAGACTGATTCTATTAGGTAGTGACAATGATAGTAATGGAAAACTGCTAACCCTTTCAGGCGCTCAGTTAGAATATACACAGAAACTTGAGGCTAGTTATACACAACGAATTGAACGGTTGCTAGAACCATTATTGGGAGCTGATGCTATTAGGGCACAGGTTACCGCAGATATTGATTTCACGGCACGGGAACAAACACTGGAAAAATATAATCCAGATACTCTGGTTTTACGAAATAAAGAGTCTGAAGAAATTGTAAAAGATCATGAAGATGGTGAAAACCCAGGTGTATTAAATAAACGACGCCGAGAAGTAAAAAACTACGAAATAGATAAAACGATAAATCATACCCGGTCAGCGATTGGTCGCATTGATAAGCTATCAATTGCGGTTATTGTTGACGACAAGTTATCTAAGGGCGTTAAAGGGAACACGATCCGCACTCCTCATACCGAAGATGAGCTGAAAAAAATTGCTGACTTTGTAAAAAAGGCGGTTGGTTTTAATGCAAAACGTGGAGATATAGTGAATGTAATAGGCGCTAGCTTTAAAACACATCGATTTTCGAATCGCCAATTACAAAACCACGTTTCAACAACACCAACCTGGGGCCAGGTTTGGATGAAAGATCTGTTTAATAAAACTCTGGGTACATTGTTAGTACTTCTATTAATTTTTGCAGTTATTAGGCCAGCCACCAAGTCGCTTATTAGTTTGCCAGCAAGTATGGCTGAAAATGGAGCACAATTTAATTCGAGATCAGACGCCACAAGAACAAATTCTGGTGGTGGTTTGTCTGAAAGAAATGGTATTGGGGACTATGAACGGAACATGGATACAGCTGTTAGAGTTGTAGAGAAAGATCCAAAACTTGTGGCTCAGATAATGAAAAATTGGGTGTCAGCCGATGGTACATAGTGGAACTCGGGGCGTTGAGCGCGCTGCTATTTTATTGATGGCCATTGGGGAGCAAGCAGCCTCAGAGGTTATGAAACATATGGCCCCCAGAGAGGTGAAAAAAGTTGGTGCAGCTATGGCAGATCTTGAAAATATCTCTCGCCAACAGGTTGTGAACGTTTTAAACGAATTTTGCGAAACCATGCAAAATGAAACGGGTTTTGGTCTTGGTAATGATATATATCTTCGCAATGTGCTAACAAAAGCCCTGGGAGATGAGCATGCAGAAGATGTGATTGATCGAATATTACAGGGAAGCAACAATAAAGGACTGGAAACACTTAGATGGATGGATTCTCGTAGTGTTTCAGAAATCATTAGTGAGGAACACCCACAAATTGTAGCAATTGTGTTGTCCTACCTGGAACCTGAACACTCAGCTGAAGTTTTAACTTTTTTCCCCGAAAATGTTCGCGCTGATGTGCTTATGCGAATTGCAACACTTGATGGTATTCAGCCAGATGCGCTTAACGAGCTTAATGATATTCTTGAGGTACAGTTATCTAGCAGAAACAAGATAAAAACAACTTCAGTTGGTGGTGTAAAAGTAGCAGCAAAAATACTTAACAGTATTGATAATTCAATGGAAAGTGAAATATTGGATGATATAAATGAGTCAGATGCCGAACTTGGGCAACAAATCCAGGATATGATGTTTATTTTTGATGATTTGATGACTGTTGCAGATAGAGATATTCAAACAATATTACGTGAGATATCTTCAGAATCACTTGTGCTTTCATTAAAAGCAGCTGATGAGGTATTAAAAGATAAAATTACAAAAAATATGTCTAAACGTGCTGCAATGATTCTAAATGAAGATATAGAGGCAAGAGGTCCAGTTCGACTAAGCGTAGTGACTGATGCTCAAAAAGAGATAATAACTGTTATTCGTCGTCTTGCTCTGGCCGGTGATATATCGATAGGTGATTCCTCAAGAGAAGAATACATATAATATTACCTGTTGTGCATAAATTCTTTATTCTAAAACTAATCGCTTTAGCCTAATCTATTTATCTAAGGTAATTAATTCGACTGTTAAGTATTATCCAAAAGCATACTCGCATTATTAATTATACTCCTCCGTTGCGTGATAAGTTGCCACCTAGTACCCCCACATTGACGCCACAGGACAACTGCACGAATAGCAGAAAGAAGAAGCGCCCTAATTTTGTTAGCATTGACAGGGTTTGAAATGTATACATGCTCACCCTGGACCATAATTCGAGGGGGCAATGTACTGATCGTTTTTGAATACAGGTCAGCTAGATTAGCAATGACGTTTTCATGAGTGACCGTAAAGTGTTCCGCCTGGTTTTTTGCTAGTTCAATGCCGGAGCTTATTTCGTTGAGCATAACCTGATTTTTATTTAGTTTTTTTTCAAGAACAATAGCACCAATGGCGTATTTGGTGACATGCATATCTTTTTGAACCTTAATTTCTGCAGAATTACCGCCAAGCTGGCTAATCAAGGTATTTAATCCTATTTTAAGATTTTCCACACCTTCAAACACATCTACAGGTTTGTCTACATCGATGTAAAAAATACTCTTGATGCATGTTTCAAAAGACTTTTCATCCAGGGCGCCAGTTTTAGCGACTTGTTGAACAAGTGCAGCCGCTTGATAGATTCCAGCAATTGCTATCGTTCGGTCAGTTATAGAATAAGACATGTTATAAAAATCGGTTCTTTATTGTGCCAGTTTGTTAGTTAATTTATAACACCACCACCAAGACATTCTTCATTATGGTAGAAAACAACGGATTGGCCTGGAGTGATTGCACGTTGAGGTTGATCAAATACCACTTCACAATAATCATCATCAAGTTGTGAAATAGTACAGGCTTGTTCCTGTTGTCTATAGCGTGTTTTCGCCATACATTGAAATGGTAAATTATTAGGGCGATCAGCGATCCAGTTTAGCTGGGTAGCAGTCAGTTTACTCTTGAATAACATAGGGTGATCATGCCCCTGAGCAACGAGCAATATATTATTTTTAAGATCTTTCCCTATTACATACCAGGCATCGCCGCTTCCATCAGTTGATCCACCAATCCCAAGTCCCTGTCTCTGCCCAAGGGTGTAGAACATTAATCCGTCATGTTGGCCTATTATTTTACCTTCAGGTGTTCGCATTTCACCTGGTTGTGATGGAAGGTAACGATTGAGAAATTCTTTGAATTTTCTCTCGCCAATAAAACATATGCCAGTACTGTCTTTTTTAGCGTAATTAGAAAATCCTGCCTTTTCTGCTATTTGGCGAACTTCTGGTTTAGTCAGGTCACCTAAAGGAAACCAGGATTTTGATAACTGTTGTTGGTTAAGTGCATACAAAAAATATGTTTGATCTTTGTTGGTATCCTTAGCTTTAAGGAGTCTGTAGAAACCCTTTGAATGTTTAATCCGTGCGTAATGTCCAGTTGCAATATGACTGGCACCAATTTTCAAGGCATGATCAAGGAAAGTCTTAAATTTTATTTCCTTATTACACATGACATCTGGATTCGGTGTCCGACCAAGCCTGTATTCTTCAAGGAAGTAACTAAATACTTTATCCCAGTATTCTGTGGAAAAGTTACGGGTGTGTAATGGAATATTGAGTTTGTCACAAATATTCGATGAGTCTTTTAGATCTTCAGCGGCACTGCAGTATTCTTTTTCATCATCTTCTTCCCAGTTTTTCATGAATAGCGCCTGCACATCATAACCCTGCTGTTGAAGGAGATATGCTGCAACAGAAGAATCAACTCCGCCAGAAAGTCCCACAATAACGTGTTTTTCGTTGTTAGGAATAGGAATGGATGGTTTGGACTGAGGCATAAAATATTTAGTCAATTAATGGATAGAAAATGGCTGGATGCACTTAGCGTTTATTATCGCCACACACATGGGTCCTTTAATAATAATTTATTTCCCCTGATTTCCTCGGCGGCGTACCGATTTATGTTTTGAATGGGGGCGTTGTCCCAGGGAACCTCTCGTGCGGTTGTTTATTGTACGCCAATTATCGGGTATTTGTGTTTCAAGCCATTGGCCTGGTGCTAATGTATCAAGTGACCATGGCCCTACATTGGATCGCACCAATCGTAGTGTCGGGTGGCCAATAGCTGCGGTCATACGCCGCACCTGCCGATTTCGACCTTCCTGAATTGTAAACTCAAGCCAGCTAGTGGGGATATTGGCACGGTACCTGATTGGAGGATTTCGGGGCCAAAGTTCCGGCTCAGGGATCATGTGAGCTTTAGCAGGTGCTGTTTTACCGTCTTTTAGTTGGATACCATCACACAGCTTTTTGATTGCTTGATTATTCGGTATCCCTTCCACTTGCACCCAATAGGTTTTAGTCATTTTGTGGGACGGGTGGCTTATTTGATGTTGCAAATTGCCATCATCAGTTAGTAGGACCAGTCCCTCACTATCTCTATCCAGTCGTCCAGCAGGGTAGACCCCTTTGATATCAACAAAATCGGCCAATGTACGGCGGTTTTCGCTGTCAGAAAACTGGCATAAAACGTTGAATGGCTTGTTAAAAAGTAGAAGCATCTGGTTGACATTTGTACAGAATTATCAATAAAGTGATAGTTCCTATGGCTGGCATACCTGTTTTTAACCACCGGTTGAAATAAACGGGTCAAGTATAACTGATTTATAACCTGTCCATAATATGATTACTGCGTAACTTATTGATATGCGGTATTTTTGTTGGAAAATCGCGGAGATAATTCGTCCTATGCGGCCCAACGTGAGCAGTATACGCTGGAGATTTATTGTTACGGCAATTGTGCTGGCTGCGATGGCATTGCCCGCTATTTTCTATACGCAAAGCCGGTTTCGCGAGACATCGCACGAAAGTACCCTTCTAGTACAGGAGCATCGGGATTTTGGTTGGGTGCTTAACTCCCTTAAAGATTCTCTCCGGGCTGCAGAAAGTTCTATATATAGGTATCCCTTGTTGTTGGATGAGGAATCACGCCGCGATGTGTTGATCCGTCTTGCAGAAGCACAATTTCAGTCAAAGCAGCTTCAAGAGCACTATGTCGTTGATCGGCATGGCCAGTTTGGTGATTTTGCTGCAAATCTAAATTTTGTACTCAATCGTCTAAATGAAGAAACAAAAAATTTATTGGACGTGTTATCTGATGTTCAAACCCGTTTTCCAGCAGCCCCAATATTAGTCAATAAACTTTACCCTGCGAATCTTGAATTTACGGCCGCTGTGGAAACAGCCATCCTTGATGTTTTAGAACTACCCGAAAGTCCTGAGCAAGAGAAAATAAAACAGACCCTTCAGGATATACGATATGCGTGGGCACAACAGGTAAGTTCTGTTCAAATTTTTGTTGCTAATCGATCGGGTGTATTCGGCCAGCCTAAGAAAAGCATGAAGTTAAACAAAACTAATCGAGAAATATACGCACAACAAATTGATGATTATTTGGTACGCCTACATGAATTAGATTCACAGGGTAAATTAGACATTGAGTTAAAAATGTCTTTAGAGAATATGAGGCTGGCAAAAATACGCTATGACAATAACTTTAATGAAGCTAAGGATATATATTTATCAAAAAACTGGCGCGCAGACATGCCAATTCTTCGAAACAACATTCGGCCAATTCTAGACCAGTCCTGGGGTATTATTGAGTTAATGCAAGAAGAGCTCGATGAGTTGGCACAACAGAATTTAATGAAATCACTAGCGACCGCAGACACCTTATCGAACATAATATGGTTGTTTGCTGGCTTTATGGCAGCGCTTTTATTTATAGCCTATCTATTATTTGAATATCTAATACGAAGACCACTATATGAAGTATCCAAGGCATTAGATGCTGCGGGTCGAGGTGAAAATTACATCCCAGTTTTACGTTCTCCTACACAAGAAACTAATTCATTAGTAGAATCATTTCGTCGTATGCAGGGCCAGGTTATTTCCAGGCAACTTCGGCTCGAAGCTATTCTAGATAATGCGGCAGAAGGAATCATAACTATTGACGGATCTGGAATAATCGAAACATTTAATGATGCAGCTCTAAAATTATTCAGATTTAACTATAGTGAAGTTATTGGTATATCCATCGATGATGTGGTTAATTTCCCTGATAATAGTCCGTATTCCGATTTTCTTGATCTATGCGAGGGATTACCAACTGGTGTTGATGAGAACGAAACAATAGTTGAAGTATTTCGTCGTGATAAACTGCCTTTCCCAATGTCGATTAAGATTAATAAGTTTAAGATTGAGGATAATTTATTTTATATCGCAATCGTTGAAGACATTGGCGATCGTATCGCCATGATAGAGAACCTCAGGGAAATGGCGGAACATGATTCATTAACAGGGTTATATAATCGCCAATACTTTATGACAGAGCTTGAACGCGTGGTGGAAAATATACGTAGAGGAAACCATAGACAATTTGGTTTGTTATACATAGATTTGGATAATTTTAAGTATGTAAATGATACGTTGGGCCATATTGCTGGTGATCGAGTGCTCATTGAAGTTACAGAGATGCTTCGTCATCGCAATAGAAAAAGTGATTTGTTAGTAAGATTAGGCGGCGATGAGTTTGCAATATTAATATATGATGCAGATAGAGAGCACATTGTTAAAGCAGCTGATGCACATCGTAAATTGTTAGCTGACTTTGTATTCAAACACGAAGGTAGTGTAGTACAAATAGGCTGTTCTATAGGAATTACATTATTTGGGGACAGGGAGGTAAGTGAAGAAGATTTACTAGTTCAGGCAGATATCGCATGCCATGTCGCTAAGCGCTCAGGACGAAATAGGGTCCATGTTTTTGAGACAGATGATAAAAAGAATATGGCTGCTATGTCGGAAGATATGGGCTGGGCGCGTAGGATTAACGATGCAATCGAAAACAACCAGTTTCGTCTTGCTTGCCAGCCTATAATGGAGTTGAAGACAGGAGAAATATATCGCCAGGAAGTTTTGTTAAGAATGACTGATGAACATAATGAATTAATTTTACCCGCAGGATTTTTGCCGTCGGCTGAACGTTTTGGACTAATGCGAGCAATAGATAGCTGGGTTGTAGAGCACTCTATTGAATATCTTGGCGCCCAGTTGAAAAAGAATCCGCGCCTACATTTTTCGATTAATCTTTCAGCAGAATCTGTGGGAGATAAAAAAATACTAGAAACTATAACGAATTCATTGCTGCATCATGAGGTTCCACCTACAGCTGTTACATTTGAAATTACTGAAACTGTTGCAATCGCAAATATTGATAAGGCAGTAGAGTTTTTAAATCAATTGCGTAATCATGGTTGTCAGACTGCACTTGATGACTTCGGAGTAGGCTACTCTTCTTTTGCATACCTTAAAGATTTGCCGGTAGATTATGTCAAGATAGATGGTTCTTTTGTTCGGGATATAAATCGTGATAAATTACAATTGGCGATGGTGAGGTCTATGAATGATATAGCTCATGCTATGGGTAAGTACACGATTGCAGAGTTTGTAGGTAATGCAGATGTAATGAGGCTTTTAAAAGAAATAAAAGTAGATTTTATTCAGGGATACCATGTAGGCGGACCAGTATTAATAGAAAATGATATGCTATTTGAAACTAAGTCTAACGTTATTCGTTTAATGTAGATTAAATATTAACATCCTATTTTTCATAGAAAATTATAGATGTGTAGACGGTAAGGTTGCTGTCAAACTTTTCAGAAATTCTGCAATATCCTTCACGTCAGGTTCTGAAAGAACTTTATCTAATTGTGTTTTCGCCATTACGCGTATAGCCTCTTCGAGCGTTGAAACTGAACCATTGTGGAAATAAGGAGCAGTTAGCTCAATATTCCGTAATGTTGGTACTCGCCACATGTAACGTTCATCGGGCAAGCCAGTATATTCGTATAACCCAAGGTCATCAGAAAGTTTGTATTTCCGCTCAAAAGTTGATCCTAAATTATTTGGAAATAGTTCATAAAATCCATCCCCCATCTTAAGCGCAGGCCCAGGGGCAGGCCCAGAAAATGTTGAACCAAAATGGCATGCAAGACATCCAGTATCATTAAATAATTTTAACCCGCGTTTTGCACTAGCAGTTATTGCTGATTTATTACCGGTAATATAATTGTCAAACGGACTTTTTCCTGTCATCAATGATCGTTCAAAACTTGCAATTGCACGTGCTAGATTAATTCCAGAAACAGGATTTTCTAGATTAGAATCATCATTAAAAGCATTTTTAAAACCTTGCTGGTATCTGGCAGAACGATTTAGATGGGTCACTATTGCACCAATGTCCGCCCACTTCGATACTACGGGATCGCGCAAATGGTCAAGTGTTTGATTCTCAAGACTTGTCGAACGTCCATCCCAATACAATACAGTTTGTAAACCAATATTCCATAAGCTGGGCGCAGAACGACGGGTTTTACTACCATTTTGGCCTATAGATACTGATTTGTTGTCACCACCACCATGCGCAAGCTGATGGCAGCTATTACATGATAGGGAGCTATCCAGTCCTAGCAATTCAGGATCAAAATATAATTGTTTACCCAGGGCTATTTTGGCTTGTGTTTGAGGGTTTTCTACCGGAACTGGTGATGACTCAGGTAGTGGCTGTAAATAATCAAATGTCCAGCTAGTCCCAGGTACAAGGAGGAACAAGAAGAAAAGGAAGACAAATTTCAGGTTTAAAGGGCCGCGCATTGTTATTCCGTCAGTGTTGATTCAATAAAGTCATGCATTGTACCCGAGCTAATAAGGCAGTCTAGCGAGAGATTTTTCTAAAGAAGATCTGATTGGCAATATTTCGACTTTGGGGTAGTCGCTTGAGGTCAAAATATTGTCTTTCCAACAGACATGTTTTGGT
>JAUVNZ010000247.1 GCA_030599435.1 Gammaproteobacteria bacterium
ATGGTGTTTACACGCCGGTTGATCAAACCTGTTGCGGTGCCGTGCATCAACATAATGGCTATCCAGACAAAGCTGCTGAACTGGCGCAAACAAATCTGGCCGCTTTTAATGGATTAGGTAATAAATTAGGTAGCGAACTAGATAATAAATCAGGTAACACGCTTAAAATTGAAGCTATTGTGCACACTTCCACAGGCTGCACGAGCTTTTTGCAGGAATACGACCAGCTCGTTTCCAGTGGGTCTTTTACCAACAAGGTACAGGACATCAATGAGTTTTTGTTGAACGTAAACTGGCCCTCAAATTTGGCCTTTCAACCATTAGCAAAACGAATCGCAATACACGAACCATGCAGTGCCCGTAATGTAATGCATGTAGCAAACAAACCTTATCAATTACTGGAAGCTATCCCGGAAATGGAATGCGTACCGCTGCCGGACAACGCGTTATGTTGTGGTGCTGCTGGCAGCCAGTTACTGAGCCCCTCGAAAATTTCCCTTAGTCTGCGACAAAAAAAACTGGAATCACTATCAAACTTAAGCATTGATACTTTGGTGACCACCAATATCGGTTGCGCCCTGCACCTGGCCGCTGGTCTGCGTGAACAAAACCAGAATGTGGAAGTGTTACATCCGGTTACTTTACTGGTCAGACAACTCTCAACGTTAGAAAACTACAAAAAGGCACAAACCTGTACCTCCACTCAGGCATCCGCTAAAGTAATATCATGAACATGAAAACAAACCAGCAACAATCTAACGGCAGGCATTATTCTCCACTGGATCATCTGCTGATGGGTGTCGACGTTGGCGTGCGTACACTATTAGGCCAACCCAAAATCACTGAACGAACTAATCCTGCTAAAGATCAATCTGAAGCTGAACTCAGTGAATCCGACCGTGAACTGGCCGGTCGTTTGATGCGTATTAATCATGCCGGTGAAGTCGCAGCGCAAGGGCTATATCAGGGTCAGGCACTTACAGCCAAACTACCCGAAGTCAGAGAAAAAATGGAGCGTGCGGCTCTGGAAGAAAATGATCATCTTGACTGGTGCGAAAAACGCATTACCGAAACAGGCACTCACGTGAGCTATCTCAATCCTGTCTGGTACGTTGGTTCTGTTGCTATTGGCGCACTGGCGGGTTTGGCCGGAGACAAGTGGAGCCTGGGTTTTGTGGCAGAAACCGAACACCAGGTTGTCAATCACCTGGAAGAACATTTGCAACAATTACCTGAGACTGACACTAAAAGCCGCGCGATTCTGGAACAAATGAAACAGGATGAAGGCCGTCATGCAACGGTAGCAATAGAGGCTGGCGGTGCCGAGTTACCTTACCCAATTAAAAAACTCATGGGTCTTAGCTCAAAAATAATGACACGCACTGCCTTCTGGTTGTAGGTAACCTTTTTTCTCTTATTTTTCATCTATCACCTGAGGCGGATGAAAAATCATTTGCACGGTATTGCCGTCAGGATCAAGGCAATAAAAACTGCGTGCACCATCACGATGGGTTTTTGGTTCAGTTTTCATTTTAATATCGTGGCCACGTAAAAAATCAAACCACTCATCTACATCTTCCGGCGCATTAAGAAAAAAACCGATGTGATCCAAATGCTGGCCTTCACCAAATTTTTTTTCAGTGTGATGCAGGGCAAGATTATCGTTACCCGAGGTCAGGTAAACACTATGGTCATCCGGGCGCCACTCCACCTGCATGCCTAACAAATCCACATAAAATTTTTCAGTAGCTTTATAATTTTGCACAAACAATGCCACGTGACGCATGCCAGTGGTTGGGTTGGGTTTAATCATTCACACTCGCCTCTTCACCTTCATTTCTAATTTCATAGTCATGCGTAATTTCTGCAGTCTTTGCCAGCATGATGGAAGCTGAACAATATTTTTCTGCTGACAGCTGAATAGCTCGCTTCACGTGTTTCTCACTCAGGCCTTCACCACTAAGAATAAAATGAATGTGTATGCTCGTAAAAACTTTGGGCTCTGTTTCTGCACGTTGCGCGTCTATTTCTACCACGCAATCCGTAACCACTTGTCTTGCCTTTTTGAGGATAAGTAAAACATCAAAGACCGTGCACCCGCCCAGCCCTTGCAGTAATAATTCCATGGGACGAATTCCCAGATTGCGGCCACCGTATTCAGGAGGACCATCAATCACTACCGTATGCCCACTACTGGACTCGCCGACAAACAAAACATCTTCTACCCACTTAATTCTGGCTTTCATTTGCCCCACCCTTCTAGTTTGGAACCTATTTTGATCGCTACTCGTTGTAAAACTGGAGGACGATTATAGACCGGACTTCATCTCCTCGGGGGGTTTTGTGCTTGTACCTGGCGGTAAAAGTGCTATTACTTTCAGAGTGGCTAATTTGACCGGTAGTGGCTTAAGTATCCCCACAGGAATGCCGATAGGTGTAGTGCTCAAACAATAACTCAAGTAATAAACAGGGACAAAAAACAGGAAAACAGAGCTCTGGCAACCACCAGGACAACTCATATGCCAACAATACCAAACATCGCCAATATCTCCCCTCCAGCAGCCATAGAGCGGTTTCTGGAGCACTGTCATCGACGTCAATATCCGGCCAAAAGCCTGATTATCTACGCTGGCGACAAACCGGACGTACTTTATTACATCGTTGAGGGGTCAGTTTCTGTACTCATTGAAGATGATAATGGGCGCGAAATAGTGCTGTCTTACCTTAATGCCGGTGATTTTTTTGGTGAAATGGGATTATTTGGTGATGACAGCGATGGTAACAACAACCGCAGTGCCTTTGTCCGCGCCAAAAGCAAATGCGAATTAGCAGAAATCAGCTATAGCCGCTTCAACCAGTTATCGGAAAAAGACCCGGATATCCTCTTTGAGCTGGCCACACAAATGGCGTTACGCCTGCGCAAAACCAGCCAGAAGGTCGGCAACTTGGCCTTTATGGATGTTACCGGACGTGTTGCGCGCACCTTGATAGATTTGAGTAAAGAACCTGATGCCATGACCCACCCAGATGGCATGCAAATTCGCATCACCCGGCAGGAACTAGGACGGATTGTAGGCTGTTCGCGGGAAATGGTTGGACGTGTTTTAAAGAACCTGGAAGAACAGGGACTGATTACCGCCAAGGGTAAAACCATGGTGGTGTTTGATACGCGTTAAAACTTTCTGACTGTTAAGAAGTTAGTTGCAAGAAACTAGCTGAATGAAAAGAGTCTCGCCAACTCCACGCCAGGATCCTCGGCACGCATAAAAGCTTCCCCTACCAAAAAAGCATTCACAGCGTTTTCACGCATCAACGTGAC